>CAYQEY010000001.1:0-104205 GCA_964416635.1 uncultured Lachnospiraceae bacterium
ATATTTTTGATTGGATTTCCTTCCTTTTTGGGTCATATCATTTTAACATATACATGAATCAAAAATTAAAGGGCCGTTGATTTACAACGACCCTGAAACCCGAAAATTTATCAGGTTATTTGGTTGTATTACCCTGAGCGTTATTTTCGTAGCTCTCGATCATCTTCTTGACCATCTGACCGCCGATAGAGCCTGCCTGACGGGAAGTGAGATCACCGTTGTAACCGTTGCTGTTGAGGTTTACGCCAACTTCGTTTGCTGCCTGCATCTTGATCTGCTCAAGAGCCTGCTTTGCCTGCTTGTTTGCCATAGTTATTCTCCTTGTTTCCGCCTATACGGCGAAATTGTTTTGTGAAAAATTATTTTTCGATCTTGCGAGAGAAGCACCGCAGATTAAATGCGGTGTACTCGCATTTCGGTCTGCTTTGCAACTCTGCTATTATTTTGCAACAACTCGGATATTATATGTATGGAAAAATCAGGCTATTTCAGCTTATTCGCTCTCGCTATGAATTAAAAATGTTTCAAAAAAACATCAAAATTGTCGAATCGCATTGACAAAAGGGAAAAAAAAGGCTATACTAATACAAAAATAACCTATACCGAGCAGGGCAGGTTTGACGCCCGGAGAACCAAAGGAGAAAAAATGAAGAATATTAAAAGAAACCTCACGATGCTTTGCGATTATTACGAGCTTACGATGGGAAACGGATATTTCGTCAACGGAATGAAAGACAAGATAGTATATTTTGACGTTTTTTATCGAGAGAATCCGGACAACGGCGGATATGCTATCGTAGCGGGACTTGAGCAGATAGTCGAGTATATAAACGATCTTCACTTTGACGAGGACGATATCGCGTATCTCAGATCGAGAGGCTGTTTTGATGAGGAGTTCCTTGAATATTTGCGCGATTTCAAATTCAGCGGAGATATCTGGGCGATCCCCGAGGGAACCGTGGTATTTCCGGGTGAGCCGCTTATGACGGTCCGTGCACCTATAGTTCAAGCTCAGTTTATTGAGACCTACGTTCTTATGATGATAAATCATCAGTCGCTTATCGCTACCAAGGCATCGAGGATCACGAGGGCGTCAAAGGGAAGAGCAGTCAGTGAGTTCGGTTCACGCCGCGCTCAGGGCGCTGACGCGGCAGTGCTCGGCGCAAGAGCGGCGTATATAGGCGGATGCGGTTCGACTGCCTGCACTATAGCCGATCAGGTGTATGGAGTTCCTGCAGTCGGAACCATGGCACATTCATGGATACAGCTTTTCGATACCGAGTACGAGGCCTTTGAGGCATATTGCAGAATATATCCGCACAACGCCACTCTGCTCGTTGACACCTATAACGTGCTTTCAAGCGGTGTTCCGAATGCGATCAAGGCGTTCAAGACGGTTTTGCATCCGCAGGGTATACGCAACTGCGCGGTACGCATAGATTCCGGGGACGTCACTTACCTGACAAAGAAGGTCCGCAAGATGCTTGATGACGCTGGACTTCCCGAATGTAAGATAGTAATATCAAATTCAATGGACGAGTATATTATCCGCGAGCTTATCAGACAGGGTGCCGAGATCGATTCCTTCGGTGTGGGTGAGCGTCTTATTACTGCTAAGAGCGATCCGGTCTTCGGGGGCGTTTATAAGGTGTGTGCAGTCGAGGACGACAACGGAAATATAATACCGAAGATCAAGATCAGCGAGAACGTCGGAAAGATCACAACGCCGCATTTCAAAAAGGTATACAGACTTCGCGGACGTGAGACCGGAAAAGCCGAGGCAGACCTCATATGCGTTTACGACGAGATCGTCGACGATACCAAGCCGCTTGATATATTTGATCCGGTTGCCACGTGGAAGCGTAAAACACTTGAGAACTTCACGGCTACCGAGCTTCTTGTTCCGATCTTCGAGAACGGAAAGCAGGTATACGAGCTTCCTACGCTTAAACAGATAAGAAAGCATTGCGAGGAGGAGATAGAAGGAATGTGGGACGAGGTGCGCAGATTCAGCAATCCTCATAACTATTACGTAGACTTGTCGGAAAAGCTCTGGCAGCTAAAGCAGGATATGCTCGCCGCTCATGGCAAACGTTGAAATATGAAGGTAATAGTTTGTCTTGACGACAAGGGCGGTATGTTATTCAACAACCGTCGTCAGAGCAGAGACCGAGTGCTTAACGCGGATGTCGTGCGAATGGTACAGGGCTCGAAACTCTTCATACATCCGTATTCGAAAATGCTTTTTGAGGATAGCGGTGCTGAACTCGTATGCGATGAAAATTTTCTTGAAAATGCGGTGAGTGGGGAATATTGCTTCGTGGAGAACAAAGCCATTGCTCCGTATGCCGATAAAATAGAAGAAGTCATAATTTATCGCTGGAACAGAAGATACCCGACCGATCTGTTTTTTGACCTTGATATGAAGAAGCTCGGATTCAAGAGCGTATCGGTCGAGGATTTTGCGGGTTATTCGCATGAAAAGATCACAAAGGAGGTATTTAAAAGGTGAAATTCAGGTTTAGATTTGCCGCCATGGCGCTTCTTGCGCTTTTGCTTGCTCTGTGCCTTGTATTTGCCGGCTGTGATTCGGACGAGATGACCTTTGACGAACAACTTGAGGAGCTCGTCAAGAACAGCACCGACAGAGTTACGTCATCAAACAAGGGTACGACGGGGTCGGATTCAACAGAGCCCGACGTTACGTTGACCGAAGATGACCCTATATGCAAGCAGCTCGGTATTCCGGCGTTTTCCGGAAAGCCGTTTGCTCACGTAAACGGCGGTGTGCCGACCTTTTCTTCAGAAGAGATAACTACTCAAGGGTATGAGTTTTTCAGTGAGCTTGATTCGCTCGGCAGATGCGGCTACGTTATGGCGTGCGTCGGACAGGAAATGATGCCGACCGAGGAGAGAGGAGACATCGGACACATAAAGCCCACGGGATGGGTGCAGAAAAAATACGATACGTCTCTTGTCAGCGGTGGAATGCTCTATAACCGTTGCCATCTCATAGGATTCCAGCTTACCGGTGAGAACGACAACGAGCGAAATCTCATCACCGGAACGCGATATATGAACTGGGACGGAATGGTGGAGTTTGAGAATATGATCGCCGATTACGTAAAGGAAACAGGAAATCACGTAATGTACCGTGTAACTCCGATGTTTTACCAAAACGAGCTTGTTGCCCGAGGCGTACATATGGAAGCGTATTCGGTAGAGGATAACGGAGAGGGAATAAGCTTCAACGTATATGCTTATAACGTTCAGCCGGGCATCACTATAGATTACGCAACCGGCGAGAGCCGTCTCTCCGACGAGCAAAACGATAATACCGATGTAGGTCAGGAGCCCGAGAGCGAGTCAAAATATGTACTCAATACAAACACTAAAAAAGTACACATTCCCACCTGCTCCTCTGCTGTAGATATGTCTGAAAAGAATAGGCAGGATTATAACGGTACTCTTGAGGATATACTTGCCGAAGGATATACAAAGTGCGGCATTTGTCACGCCGGAGAAAAATGATAAATAATATCGTTGGGCTGTTGCATCTAAACGCAACAGCCTACGCTTCTTTACAGCCGTAACCGCGGCAGGCAGGGATAAAATAACAAAAAATATAAAAATTATGTGTGGAAAATTTTTAGTATTCTCTTGAAATAAACGGACAGATATGCTATAATATACTATACTAGGATTCGTATCGCATTTTGTCGAAATGCGGTAAATATTCGCTCACTTTGGCAGGAGGTGAATGGAATAATGGATTTTTTTGTGAAGGTTTGGAACGCTGTGACCGTGGCTGTGGGCGATAAGTTGCTCGGAACCTTATCGACAATAGGGATTAAGGACATATTGGATATATTTGCACTTGCGTGTATATTCTTTTTCATCTACCGCTTTGCCAAGAAAAGACGTGCGATGAAGCTTATCGTGGGAGTCGTACTTTTCCTTGCGATAATGTTTATTGTTGACGCACTGGAGCTTTCAGCACTCGGATTTGTGTTCGGAGACTTCAAGCAGCTCGGTGTTATTGCGCTTATAATCATTTTTCAGCCCGAGCTCCGCTCTGCACTTGAAAAGATCGGCGGTATCAAGGTCTTCAATTTCCATGCCAATCATAACGATAAGGATGATGTCAGTGCCCATTATGTGGTAGAATCGGTGTCGCGTGCGGCACAAAAGCTTTCTTTAATGGGGCACGGTGCGCTTATCGTAATAGAAAGACAAAATTCTCTTGCCGAATTTAAGCGGACGGGAACTGCGGTAGATGCGGTGATATCGCCTGATATGCTCTGCTCGATATTTTACAAGGGTACGGCACTTCACGACGGAGCTGTTATCATAAAGGACGGCAGAATAGATTCTGCCGCTTGCGTACTTCCCATCACAAACCGTACGGATATTGACAGCGAGCTCGGAACTCGCCACAGAGCTGCGATCGGTACTACGGAAGTATCCGATGCCGTCGTAGTTGTCGTATCCGAGGAGACGGGCAAAATATCCATGTCGATTGACGGAGAGCTTGAGCGGGGATTTACATATACATCGCTGAAAAAAGCACTTGAAGACATACTTGTTTCGGATCCTCAAAGCAATGCCAAGACAAAATCCAAGGCACTCAGAAACGCAAAATCCAACAGGAAAACAGAAAAGTAACAAATAACGTCCTTCACAAGGAGGAGATCATGTCCGATAAGGAACTCAGTAAAGCTGCCGAGAATGAGCAGCGACTCGTAGTAAAAAATAAAAAATACAAGAAGGGCGATATATTTGCCTTTATGATCTGCTTGCTTGCGGCTTTGCTCGTGTGGATACACACTGCGAATTTGTCGGATGAAAACGAGCAAAAGACAGAGGGATCTCACGGTATTTCCGCAGAGATCTCAGAGCAAGATCAAGGCTGATAAGCTACTAAACGGTTGGAGGAGCAGACAGTGCCTGACGAAAAATATAGCGGATTTCTTGTGAGCGGTATAAGTCTGTCGCCCGATGTTGACGAAAGGGAAGCCTGCAATATAGCGGCGACCGAATTGAAGCGTGCAGGGTTAGACCCTGCACGACTTCGTTTTAGCGTTTATAAGAGATCGGTCGACGCAAGAAAAAAGAACGATATAAAATTGGTATATTCGATAGCGGCAAGACCGGACGTGCCGCTCGCTGTTTCTTTGCCGAACGGCAAGGGAAAATACCGTATTTCCGCGCTTGAGAGCGATGAGATGCAGATAGTTAGGGGAAGTGCGCCCATGGGCGCGCCGCCGCTTGTCGTGGGCATGGGACCTGCGGGACTTTTCGGTGCGCTTTTGCTTGCTGAAAACGGTTATTCGCCTATAATAATAGATCGCGGAGATCCGGTAAGCGAGCGTGCAAAGAAATACGGTGATTTTGTGAAATTCGGCATTCTTGATACCGAGTCGAATATACAGTTCGGTGCGGGAGGCGCGGGAACTTTTTCAGACGGAAAGTTGCTTACACGTATCAACGACCCCAAGATATCCTACGTTCTTCGCAGATTCTGCGATTTCGGCGCACCGGAGGATATACTGACGGCGGCAAAGCCGCATATCGGTACAGACCTTCTTTTGGAGATCGTCGACAGAATGCTTGCGCGCATAGAGATTCTCGGCGGCAAGGTTATGTATCGCACTCGAATGGATTCGATCCGTGAATTGGCAGACGGAAACATAGCCGTCGGTACTTCTGACGGCAATATTCTTTGCTCGGCGATGATAATGGCGATAGGGCATAGCGCGAGGGATACCTACAGTATGCTTCTCGACCGCGGGTATGCGATAGAGGCAAAGTCTTTTTCGGTCGGCGTGCGAATAGAGCATCTGCGTGAGGATATAGACAGAGCACTTTACGGAAATATGGCAGGGCATCCGAAACTCGGAAAGGGAGAATATCATCTCTCGGATACTTCGTCGGGCAGGGGAGTCTATACCTTTTGTATGTGTCCCGGCGGTGAGATAGTTGCGGCGGCGTCCGAGGAGGGCGGAGTGGTGGTCAACGGAATGAGCCGAAACGCACGCGACGGAAGAAATTCAAATTCTGCAGTCGCGGTAAGCGTATTTAAAACCGATTACGACGGAACGCCTATGGGTGCCATAGAGTTTCAGAGAAATATAGAGAGAGCCGCATTCAAACAGGGCGGAGGAGATTATTCTGCGCCGATCCAGACGGTAGGCAGTTTTCTCGGTGTTGCCAAGAGCAACAGAATAGGCAGGATCATACCTACCTATCGCGAGGGCGCCGTAAAGCCCTGCTCTCTTGACGGAATACTTCCGCCATTCGTTTGCGACGAGTTGCGCCGCGGTCTTTTGTCGTTTGAACGAAAGCTTTCCGGATTTGCCGCCTCCGACGCAATACTTACCGGAGTTGAGACCAGAACTTCTGCGCCCGTCAGAATTCTGCGCGGTGAGGATATGCGTGCACTCGGAAAGGGCAGAATATACCCATGCGGCGAAGGTGCGGGATACGCAGGCGGCATAACGAGCGCCGCTATTGACGGTATCCGCGGTGCGCTCAGGATCATGGAGCATTTTTCACCCGCGGACAGAGCTTAATTTGTTTTAAATTTGTGTTTATATAGATCGAGGTATGTATGAAAAATAATAAGAGAGAGAAGGTGTGGTGCGAGCGCTATGTCTTCGGTGACGCTCTGCGCGACGCTTCTGTGCGTGAAATGGCACAAAAGCTCGGCAGAAGCGAGCTTTTTTCGGTCTTGCTCTACAACCGAGGGTATCGAACAGCAGAAGATGCCTTGCATTTTCTCAGATTTGAGGAAACGGACCTTCACGACCCCTTTTTGCTTGCCGATATGGATAAGGCAGTGCAAAGATTGATGTGTGCCATAGATAGGGGAGAAAGGATATGTATTTACGGAGACTATGACGTTGACGGAGTTACGTCGGTCAGTATGCTTTACCTTTATTTGAGAGAGCTCGGAGCCGACGTTACCATGAAGATCCCGAAGCGTGAGGGCGAGGGGTACGGCGTTTCGTGTAATGCAGTGAAAATGCTCGCGGAGGATGGAGTTAAGCTCATCATCACCGTGGACACCGGAATAACAGCCGTTGCCGAGGTCGAATATGCCAAGAGCGTCGGAGTTGATTTTGTAGTTACGGATCACCACGAATGCAGAAGCGAGCTGCCATGTGCTTGTGCCGTGGTAAATCCGCACCGTCCTGATTGCATGTATCCATTCAAGGAGCTTGCAGGCGTCGGAGTCGTGTTTAAGCTCGTGTGCGCGTGCGAGATGAAGAGATGTAGGGAGAACGGAAACTCGGTGATAGACGGTATACGCAGAGTCTGCGTTGATTATGCAGATCTTGCCGCACTCGGTACGATTGCCGATGTGATGCCGATAGTCGATGAGAACAGACTTATAGTCAGCATGGGACTGAAGCTTATGGAAGACTCTCCGCGTCCCGGACTTGAGGCACTTATAGAGGCTTCCTCATCAAAAAAAAGCATAGACGACTCTGCCAAGAAAAAGAAGATAACGTCGGGATTTATCGGCTTCGGAATAGCACCGAGAATAAATGCGGCAGGAAGAATATCGGACGCTGCCATTGCCGTTCGGATGCTGCTTGCACAAAAGGGAGAGGAAGCGGACGGATATGCGGAGGAGCTTTGCTCTATCAACAGACAAAGACAGATAGAGGAGAACCGTATCGCGGAGCAGGCATATGAGATGATAGACGATATCGCAGATCTTGATTCTAATCCTGTCATCGTGCTTGACAGCAACGAGTGGCAGCAGGGAATTATCGGAATCGTTTCCTCAAAGATAACCGAGAGATACGGACTTCCGTCGATACTCGTGTCATTCGCGGGATCGGCAGGCTCAGAGGAAACTGCGTTTGATGACGGAAAAGGCTCGGGAAGAAGCATCAAGGGACTTAATCTTGTTGAGGCACTCGGCTACTGCGAGGATCTGCTCGTCAAATACGGCGGACACGAGCTTGCGGCAGGTCTTACCGTCAAGAGAGGAGATCTTGACGACTTCAGAGAAAGAATAAACGCATATGCAAGAGAGCATCTCACCGAGGAGGCGTTCAAGATAAAGCTTGACGCCGACTGTGAGCTTCAGATGGCAGACGTAAACATAAAATTTGCAAAGGAGTTGCAGTATCTCGAGCCGTATGGAACGGGAAACGCAACGCCGCTCTTCGTTATGAAGGACGTTACGGTCAAAAGGATAGCCTACACGAAGGGAAAGGATCATTCAAGGCTGTACCTTGAAAAGGACGGCATAAGCATAAATGCGATGTACTTCGGCATAGGAGAGGGAATGCTTGGATTTGACAGTGGCGACGTTATAGACCTGCTGTTCAATATCGATATCAATGACTATAAGAACGTTCAGTCGGCACAAATGATAATCAGAGATGCAAGACCTGCTGAGTCGTATACAAAAAAGCTTGAGGCCGATAAACGCCGTTACTGTGAGGTCAAGGATGGCGCGAAATACAGCTATGCAGACGGATTTATTCCCGACCGCGACGACTGTTCAAGAGTGTATACCTTTCTCAGGAAAGAATACAGAAGCGGAAACAGTCTTACCGACACAAAGAGCGTACTCAGAGCGCTCAACGAGGATGGCGGAAGGGAGATAAACTACGTAAAGCTGAAATACATATTTGAGATATTCAATGAATTGCAGATATGCGATATAGTTGAGCTTGATAAGGATATCTACCGCTTTGAGGTGATATTCCGCGCTACAAGGACCAGTATAGACAAATCGGCGATACTGAAAAAGCTGAAATCACAGTGTATTGACCGAATCCAGCAGTAAATAGCTGCAGAAAGGAACCAAATGCCAGCTGCTAATACCTGTTCAACAGTTAATCAGCTTATGGAAAAGCTGATAGCTTCGGGAAGAAAATATGATTTAGACAAAATAAGAATGGCGGGCGAATATGCCGAATCACTCCATGATGGTCAGTTCCGCGTCAGCGGAGAACCCTATATCTCTCATCCGGTCGCGGTAGCCGAGATAGTTGCGGATCTCGGACTCGATACGAGCTCGATCTGTGCGGCATTGCTTCACGACACGGTCGAGGATTGTTCGGATAAGACCAATCTTGCAGAGATCGAGAGCAAGTTCGGCTCTGAGGTCGCCATGCTCGTGGACGGTCTTACCAAGATGGTCGCTCTGTACATAGAGGACAAGGAGGAGGCACATATCGAGAACCTTCGTAAGATGCTTCTCGCCATGTCAAAGGATATCCGCGTGATATTTATAAAGCTTTGCGACAGATTGCACAATATGCGTACTCTGTCGGTAAAGCCCGATCCGAAGAGACGTTCCACTGCTCTCGAGACTATGTACGTATACGCTCCGCTTGCACACCGACTCGGTATGCAGAAGATCAAGCAAGAGCTTGAAAATCTGTGTATATCCTATCTTGATCCTATCGGATACGCACAGATAAAGCAGTATATAGACGATAAATACGGTCAGAGCGTCGGATTTATCGAGAAAGTAAGAGGAATAGTTGACAAGAAGCTGAGAGAGAATAATATACATTTCGAGCTTGAGGGAAGGATCAAATCGGTCTACAGTATCTATCGCAAGATGTTCAATCAGAACAAGAGCTTTGATGAGATATACGACTTTTACGCAATGAGGATCATCGTGGATACCGAGCTTGAATGTTATACCGCGCTCGGACTTATACACGAAATGTTCAAGTCTGTCCCGGGCAGATTCAAGGACTATATCTCAACGCCTAAGCCAAATATGTACCGTTCGCTTCATACCACTGTCATCGGACGCGACGGAATTCCGTTTGAGGTGCAGATACGTACATGGGAGATGCATCAGATAGCCGAGTACGGTCTCTGTGCGCACTGGAAATATAAAAGCGGGGAGAAGTCAAAGGCTGATATCGACAACAAGCTTGAATGGATATCAAGGCTGATCGAGACCGAGTCGAATACGACCGATCCGGATGAGTTTTTCAACGCACTTAAAACAGATATATTTCACGACGAGACCTTTGTATTTACACCCAAGGGTGACGTCATTGCGCTCCCGCAGGGATCTACGGTTATAGATTTTGCCTATGCAATACACTCGGGAGTCGGCAATTCAATGGTTGGTGCGAAGATAAACGGAATGATAGTTCCGATCGAGCGTGCCCCTGTTACGGGAGACATTATCGAGATACTCACCTCGTCCTCATCAAAGGGTCCAAGCAGAGACTGGCTCAACATCGTCAAGACGAGCGAGGCGAGAACAAAGATCAGAAGCTGGTTCAAGAAAGAGAAGCGCGCGGACAATATCGTTGCGGGCAAGAATATGGTGGATGCCGAATTCAAGCGATTCGCGCATACATATACCGATGCGCAAAGAAATGACGTTGTAACGGCTGTAGGACAGAGACTCGGATATATGAGCGCTGACGATCTGTACAATACGCTCGGATACGGCGGTATAGCGATCTCAAAGGTCGCGGGAAAATTAAAGGACGAGTTCGAACGCACATGTGCAGTCACAGAGGAGACTGAAGTCCCCGAGATCACCGTGGAGCAGGTAAAGACGGTCGCGCCCAAAAATATCAGATCCAACGGAGGTGTCATCATCGACGGACTCGATGGTTGCCTTGTTAAATTTGCGCGGTGCTGTAACCCGCTTCCCGGAGACAGCGTCATAGGATTTATCACGCGCGGGCACGGAGTGTCGGTGCATAAATCCGATTGTCCGAACGTATTGATCGGCAAAAACAATCCTGAGAATCAGGGCAGATGGGTAGATGCGTATTGGGAAGAGAAAAAGAGCGGCACTGTCGACCTTTACGAAGCACAGATCAGCATTTACGTTTTCGATCGTATCGGTATTCTTGCGGACATCTCTGTCGCCCTGTCTGAGATGAGAGTTCAGATACTTCACATCAATACGACAAAGCACGGAAACGATGGAGTTATAGTAAATCTCAAGATAAGTTGTAAGAACGTGGATCACTACCGTTCTATAGTCTCAAGACTCAAGTCAATAGACGGAGTAAACGACATAACAAGAGGTTATTCACAGTAAATTTATTGATAAAAAGGATGGCGTAAAATGATCGCGGTATTGCAAAGAGTAAAAAGAGCGGCTGTAAGAGTTGAGGGAGAGACGGTCGGAGAATGCGGTGAGGGGCTTTGCGTGCTCCTCGGAGTTGCAAAGGGTGACGCTGAGGACGATGCGAGGGCGCTTGCCTCAAAGATCGTCGATCTGCGAATATTTACAGACGGCGACGGCAAAATGAATCTTTCTCTCAGAGACGTCGACGGCGAGATGCTGGTCGTATCTAATTTTACTCTGCTTGCGTCCTACAAAAAGGGCAAAAGACCCGATTATTTCGCCGCCGCCGCACCGGATGACGCCAACCGTCTTTACGAATATTTCTGTGCTCTTGCAGAGCGTGAGGTAAAGCAAGTCGGACGCGGAATATTCGGAGCGGATATGGAAGTGGAAATGGTAAACGACGGACCCGTAACGATAGTGATGGACAGCAATCTGCTCCTGAAGAAAAACGGTATGGACGGAGAAAAGAAATGAAGATAATATTGGATTCACCGATAAATAAATATTACGTCCAGACGCTTGGAATGATATTTTTCCCCGGAGAGCACTTCGGAGAAAGTGATGAGGTCGCGCAGGGCGAGCCGATACTGTCGGTAAGGACTGTGGAGGCAGAGGACGGCGTGAAGGCTTATGCAGAGGTTTCTGTCGACGACAAGCGTGAGCGTGCTGAATATTTCGCAGAATACAATTCCGTAAGAACGAAGGATCGCACGCTGAAGCTCGCAATAGGAGGAGCCGTACTTGCCGCGGCGGGCGCACTTCTCGGATACCGTCCCGCGTGGGGAATGATGATAGGTGTGCGTCCCTCAAAGGTAGCAAGCGAGCTGCTCGATGCGGGTAACAGCAAGACAAAGGTTAAGAGGATACTTAACAGCGACTACCTCGTTATCCCCAAAAAAGCGGCACTTGCAACGAATATAGCGCTGACAGAGCGCAATATCGTAGGAGTACCGTCTCCTAAGGATTGCAGTGTTTATATCTCGATCCCTTTCTGTCCAACAAGGTGTACATATTGCTCGTTCGTGTCGTATACGTCCAAGAGATTGCTTTCTCTGATCCCCGAATATCTCGAGAAGCTGAAGGACGATATTGCCGCCAACTTTGCGCTCATAGAGAAGCTCGGTCTGCGCGTGCGCACTCTGTATATAGGAGGAGGAACGCCCACTATACTCGACGAGGCACAGTTAAGAGACCTTCTCGGCTTTATTTCTTCAAGGACCGACGTCGGCGCACTCGAAGAATACACTCTTGAGGCGGGCAGACCCGACACGATAACAAAAGAAAAATTTGAGATATCAAAGGCATACGGTGTCAGCAGAGTGAGCGTCAATCCGCAGAGTCTTTGTGACGACGTTCTTTGCGGTGTTGGCAGAAGCCACACGGTAGAGGAATTTTACAAGGCGTACGATATTGCAAAAAGATCGGGCATAGGAACCGTCAACGTCGATCTCATTGCAGGACTGCCAAAGGACAGCTTTCGCACCTTCTCGCGTACCGTGGACGAGATAATTGCTCTTGATCCCGAGAATATAACGGTACATACCTTCTGTGTTAAAAAATCTGCTGAGGTCTTAAGACAGAATTCTCATATTTTTTCGGCGCAGGGCGGCGATGTAGGCAAATGCGTCGATTACTCGCAGATAAAAACAGAACAGGCGGGATATATCCCGTACTATATGTACAGACAGAAAAATACGGTGGGAAATTACGAGAACGTCGGATTCTCGAAGCCATCTTATGAAGGACTTTATAACATTTACATGATGGAGGAGATACACTCTATTTTCGCGGCAGGTGCAGGTGCTGTCGGAAAGTTGGTCGACAATACCGGAAATTATTGCAATAAACGCGAGATAGAACGTCTATTCCATCAGAAATATCCGTATGAATATTTAAAAGAGGACAAAAACGAGGCGTTTGCGGAAGCGGCGATCCGTTTCTATACCGAGCGAGAAATGTTGTAACCCATGTCCAAGATGCCTCAGGTCCTCACGGAGGATATTATGGCGTACAATATTGAAGATAACAAATTAAAAAGAGATGCAGAGTGGATAAGGCTCTGCGAAGAACGGTTTTCCGAGCAATTTTTCGGGATAGCCGAGGATATATGCAAGAATAGGGGGCTCAGGATAGTAAGACTTTACGGGCCTACCTGCTCGGGAAAGACCACGGCGGCAAGACTGCTTATTTCCATGTTTGAAACACTCGGAACGAGAGCACATCTCGTTTCAATCGACGACTTTTTCTATGATAGGACCGTTTTGCTTGAAAGGTCGAAAGCAAAGGGGCTTAAGGAACTCGACTATGACTCGCCCGATACGATAGACAGCGCCGAGCTTCACCGCTTTGCCGAGGAGATATTTACGTCGAGTGAGGTGCATTGTCCCGTGTTCGATTTCAAAATGGGATGCAGAAACGGATACAGAAAACTTTGTATCGACGAAGATGACATTTTTATCTTTGAAGGAATACAGGCGTGCTATCCGACCGTTAAGGAAATGCTTTCGGAGCACGGCTCTGCAAGTATATTTATTGCCCCGATGAAGAACGTTACCGCAGGCGGAGTGGAGGTCATCCCTGACCGCCTTCGGCTCATGCGCAGGCTCGTGCGTGATTTCCGTTTTCGAAACAGCTCGCCTGAGTTTACCTTCGGACTTTGGAAGAGCGTGCGTGATAACGAAAGAAAAAATATTTTTCCGTACGCGGAGGAAAGCGACTATCGGGTAGATTCGGCTATGCCGTATGAGCTTGGAGTCCTCAAGCCATTCTTATATGACGTTCTCGGCGGAATAGATGCCGGAAGCGAGTATTTTGAAAAGTCAAAGCAGATACTTGAGTCGGTCAAAAATGTAGAATCTATTCCCGCGGAGCTGATACTCGACGGGTATCTTTATCGCGAATTTGTATAAAAATAATGCTGCCTCACCTCAAAGTGCAAGTATATGGTAATTCTGTTTGGAATAAACTATAAAAAATGCATTTGCACTCTAAGGTGAAGGTGGTGTCTGACTTGAGAGTCAAAAATAAGATCGAGGACAGTAAAGGAGCGCACAGATTTATGTCCGGCGTATTGCTTCTGTCCCTTTCAACCGTAATAGTGAAAATAATAGGACTTGCTTTCAAGATCCCCATGCTCTCGTTTTTGGGGGCGGAGGGAATGGGATATTTCAATTCGGCATATGAGATATACGCTCTGCTTTGCGTTATTTCGACCGCGGGACTTCCCGTGGCTCTCTCTATGCTCATATCCACGGCGCGAGCAAATGACGATGCGAGGAGAGTCAGGAGAATATATCGCTCCGCAAGGCTTATTTTGGGCGTTTTCGGAGCCTGCGGAACAGCACTGATGATATTCTTTTCACATGAGCTCGCAGAGTTTATCGGAAACAGTGAGGCGTATCTTTCGATGATGGCGATAGCACCTGCGTTGCTTCTGGTCTGTCTTTCAAGCGCGATACGCGGATACTGTCAGGGCTTTGAATATATGGTGCCAACGGCGCTGTCTCAGCTGATAGAGGCACTCGGCAAGCTTGTATTCGGAATAATTTTTTCGGTCGTCGCTATCAGTAAGGGTCATCCGATCTGGGTCGTAGCCGCTTTCGCGGTGTTCGGTATCAGCGTGGGTTCTTTTGCGTCGCTCTTGTATCTTTGGGTGGCGAAGAATCTCAAAAGACCCGAAAGATCACTTTCCACGCTTTTGCCATGCGGAGACGAGCGCGAAAGAAGCTTTATCGGTGAGCTGATAAGCATCGCGCTTCCGATAACGCTCGGATCGGCACTTCTCGGGCTTACGAGAATAATCGATATGGCGCTTATAATGCGCAAACTTCAGGAGCTCGGCGCTTCGGTTGCCGAGAGCAATACGGTATACGGCTCCTATACTACGCTTGCGATACCGGTTTTCAGTCTTATTCCGGCGTTGATAACCCCCATATCCATGGCGCTTGTGCCGCAGCTTTCGGCGTTTGCGCATAAAGGGGATATCGAGGGAGAGCAGACGGTAATTGATAACTCGGTCAGACTTACCGTGTTGCTTTCAATGCCAGCGTCATTCGGGCTTACGCTTTTTTCACGACCGATACTCGAATTACTTTTTGCGGGACAGACAGAGGCCATAGATATTTCAGCGCCGCTCCTGGCCATTCTCGGCTCGGCGGTCATATTTTCCTGTCTCGTAACCACTACCAACGCAATTTTGCAATCCTACAGACACGTTTGTTTGCCTATAGTTTCTATGTCGATAGGAGTGCTTGTCAAGCTTGTAAGCACGTATTTTCTTTTGGGGATGGAGAACGTCGGAGTTTTGGGTGCTCCGATAGGAAGTCTTTTGTGCAACATTACTGTGGCGTTTATCAACCTTTGCTTTATGAGGGTTTATACAAATGCATCCCTGAAGCCGTCAAACGTGCTGTTCAAACCGCTGATAGCCTCGTGTATATCGGTCGGCGGCGCGTTTGCACTTTATATCTGTCTTGAAAGATATACCGATTCCCTTATACTGTCATTCTGTGCGGCACTGCTCTTCGCATTGTTGACGTATATATGGCTCTCGTTTATGACGGGAAGCCTTACTAAAAAGGATATTATGCTTTTTCCGTTTGGTGAAAGGATAGTTTCATTTGCGGAAATTCGGAAAAATAAAGGATTTGCGGTCTCTGAGGAGATCAACGATGGAGGAGATAAAAAATGACTGTTGCCGAAAAGAAAAGGATGTTGCTCGATAAGGCGAGCGAAGGTTACGGATTTGAAGACCTTGTAAATGTGGTCGAGGTACTTCGCTCCGATGAAGGCTGTCCGTGGGACAGAGAGCAGGATCACAAGAGCATACGAAAGGATTTTATCGAGGAGACCTATGAGGTTATCGAAGCAATAGATACAGAAAACAATGAGCTTTTGCGCGAAGAGCTCGGCGACGTTCTTTTGCAGGTCGTGTTCCATTCTCAGATAGAGACTGAAAGAGGAGCTTTTACGGTAGAGGACGTCGCAAACGATATATGCGTAAAGCTTATACACCGCCATCCTCACGTTTTCGGAAACGTAAAGGCGGATACGTCAGAGAAGGTGCTTTCCAATTGGGAGAAGATAAAGAGCGAGGAGAAGGAGCGAAAGACTGTTACCGATAAGCTTCGCGCCATACCGCCCATGCTTCCCGCGCTAATGAGGGCAGAAAAGGTGGGAAAGAAAGCAAGCTGCTTTGATTTTCCGGACGCTGACTCGGTTATGCAAAAGGTATACGAGGAGCTTGATGAGCTTAAGGAGGCAATGGCACATAACGATAAAGATGCTTCTTCCGAGGAGATGGGAGATCTTTTACTTACGCTGACATCGCTTTGCAGAAAACTCGGAATCGAATCCGAGCTTGCTTTGAGTCGAGCAACAGACAAGTTCATAGACCGCTTCGAGGGCGTTGAGTCTGCGGTCCTTTCACAGGGAAAGGATATATCGGAGTTTTCGCTTGAACAGCTTGACGAAATATGGAACAAAAATAAGAAAAAATAGTGTAAAAATAATAAAAAACAGTCAAAAAAATTGAAAATTCCTATTGAAATTGCGATAAAAATATGTTATAATCATATTGTAAACGAAGGGTGTACCCCGAGATTTAAAAATGAAAGGTAAATGATTATGAACAAGACACAGCTTATTGATGTAGTAGCAACAAAGACAGGACTTACAAAGAAGGCAGCAGAGGCTGCGGTTAATGCGGCTAACGAGGCTATCACAGAGGCTCTCAAGGCAGGCGATAAGGTACAGATCATCGGCTTCGGTACCTATGAAGTCAAGGAAAGAGCTGCAAGAGAGGGTCGCAACCCCAAGACAGGCGAGACAATTACAATAGCAGCTTCCAAGTCTCCTGTATTTTCTGCAGGCAAGGCTCTCAAGGATGCTGTGAACGAGTAATAGTTTCTTTTTATGGTTGTTGCAAGCATAGTACGCTGCAACAACCTTTTTTAGGAGGAAAAATGAGACTTGATAAATATTTGAAGGTTTCAAGAATAATCAAGCGCCGCACGGTTGCGAACGATGCATGTGACACCGAGCACGTATGTGTCAACGGACGGCGGGCTAAGGCTTCCTACGACGTAAAGGAGGGTGATATAATAGAGATCACCTTCGGGCAAAGAACGCTCAGGATCCGAGTCGTTACCGTAAAAGACAGCGTAGCAAAGGCGGATGCGGCAAGTATGTACGAAATAATCGAGGAATAACCTGTACGCATCGGGTAATAGAATAAAATATCTCCGCATAAGATTCAATGATAACTTTAAATTGAACGGTGCGGAGGTTTTTTATGTCTGTTTATTCGGGAGCGGGAGATGGCATCAAAAGGGAACATGAGATACGGCTTGTGGGAAGAGAGGATATGAGCATCAGCGGAGTTGATGAGGTGATGAGCTTTGATGACGAGAGCGTGCACTTGAGGTGCAGTGAAGGCGAGCTTTACGTGGAAGGTAAGGATATAAAGATAGGGACGCTCGACACGCAGAACGGCACCGTGTCGCTGACGGGACGCATCGGTGCCGTATATTACGCAAGCGAAAGCACAAACGAAAAAAAGGGTCTGTTTTCAAGGCTGATACGTTAAAATGGAGATATCGCAAACTCTGCTCGCTCTGCTCCTTTTTAAGTCCTTTGTTTTCGGGGGAATATGCGGAGTATTTTACGATCTGAACAGAATAGTTCGCGTGCTGTTCGGGGTCAAATATTCAAAAAAAGCATACGATAAGCTGTATGCCGTAAAATTACCCATACGTCGCAAAAAAGTTTCAATGGGAGAAAAAAGCGGCGCTTTGCAGGCTATTGTCATAAATGTGGGAGACTTTTTGTGCGTGATCTTTGCGGCTGTCGGAATAATAATTCTCAATTATGCTTACAACAGCGGACGTTTTCGCTTCTTTACCGTGATCGGTATGGGTGTAGGATTTATAATCTACAGATATACGGTCGGAAAATTGGTTATTGCTGTCGCAGAGCCCATAGCGTTTATATTTAAATACTTCCTTTTATCAATTATTTTGATTTTTAGCTGTCCCTTTGTAAAAGCCGGTTCACATATCGGAAAATTTGTTAAAAAAATCATTTATTTGTATAGTTTTACTCTTGAAAAAAAGAAAAAAGAGTTGTATAATATAGATGAGAAGGTCTTTGCTACCGAGGAGGGTGAAACCGCCATGCCATCAAGCTCTTCCCAAAGACGCCTAAAGAGATCAAAAAGGAGAAGGTCGGGTGAATAAAAATAAGTATTTCGCAGATAAAAGAAGCAAAGCGTATATTGTAGTCCGTGCTTTTTTGATATTCATTCTGGCGTTTTCCTTTATATACTTTCTTTGGAGCCTTATGCGTTATAATGAGGCAATGGAGAAAAAGAAAGAAAAGCAGGAGTACGTTGAGCAGCTTAAGGATGATATACAGCAACTTGAATATCTTGTGGATGCTCCGCTCGATGATGAGTTTAAGATCCGTATTGCAAGGGAAAAGCTGGGGATGTGCTTTCCGGATGAGATAATCTTTTACGGAGAGTACGAATAGGCTATTCCGCTGTAAGAAAGACTGTATATGAGATCTAAAAAAGATTTGGCGGTATGCCTGTTTCATGAGGGCATGAACTACAACGCGTACGACTACATGGGAGTTCACAAAGTCAGGAACGGATATGTGTTCAGGGTGTGGGCTCCGTGTGCCGACAAAGTACTGCTGACGGGCGATTTCAATGATTGGGGAGAGAGCATACCGCTTCTTAAAACGACGGACGGCGGTATTTGGGAGACGGCTGTAAACGGTAGAACAGTGTCGCCGGGAGATAAGTACAAGTATAAGATCTACCGAGGCGATAAGATCTACTATAAAGCGGATCCTTATGCGACCTGTACGGCACCTCCACCCGAGACTGCGTCTTTGATACCGGATTTTGAAAAATATGAGTGGCACGACTCGGGATGGATGAATTTCAGGAAAAAGACCGCCCGTGACTATTATTCTCTTCCTATGAATGTGTACGAGCTTCATCTCGGCTCGTGGAACAGGCACGACTATTCTACGCCTCTGAACTATACCGAGCTTGCCCGTGAGCTTGCGCCTTACGTTAAGCAGATGGGATACACGCATATAGAGATAATGCCGATCGCCGAGTATCCGAACGATGCTTCGTGGGGCTATCAGGCGTGCTCGTATTTTTCACCTACCGCAAGATACGGAAGTGCAAAACAATTCAAGTGCTTCGTCGATTCAATGCACGAGGCGGGAATAGGAGTTATTCTCGATTGGGTTCCCGCTCATTTTCCAAAGGACAGCCACGGACTTTACGAATTTGACGGCGCGCCTCTTTATGAATACGCGCAGGAGGACCGTCGTGAGCACAGGGTATGGGGAACGAGAATGTTTGATCTCGGACGAAACGAGGTCGTAAGCTTTCTTATCTCAAACGCCGACTGGTGGATACGCGAATTTCATATAGATGCACTCAGGGTCGATGCCGTGTCGGCAATGATATATCTTGATTTTGATAAACGCCTTGGCGAGTGGACACCTAATAAGCTTGGAGACAACAGATGCCTTGAAGGTATCGAGTTTCTCAAAAAACTCAATTTACATGTCAAGCACGAATTTCCCGACGTGCTCATGATCGCAGAGGAGTCAAGCTCTTGGCAGCACGTTACGGGATTTCAAAATGGCGGACTTGGTTTTGATATGAAATGGAATATGGGGTGGATGAATGATACACTTTCATACGCGGCACTTGAACCGCGTATGCGTAAGTATGATCACACGAAGCTCAATTTTCCGATGACCTATGCCTTTGATGAAAAATACATATTGCCGATCTCGCATGACGAGGTGGTTCACGGTAAACGCTCTTATCTTGACAAAATGCCGGGCGACTATTGGCAAAAATTTGCAGGCGCGAGAGCTTTTATGGGGTACATGATGACCTTGCCCGGCAAGAAGCTCAGCTTTATGGGCGCAGAGATAGGTCAATTCCGTGAATGGGACTATAATGGCACGACAGAATGGTTTTTGCTTGATTATGAGACTCATGCAAAATTCCAGAGGTATGTGGCGGAACTCAATCATTTTTATCTTTCACAGCCGGCGCTGTGGCAGATAGATGATTCGTGGGAGGGCTTTGAATGGATAGAGCCCGACGATGCCGCACAGAGCATAATATCTTACAGGCGCAGGGCAAGAAACGGCGAAGAGCTGCTCATTATTATAAACTTTACGACATCTGCTTATAATGGTTTTTTGCTCGGAACCGATAAAGACGGAGAGTACGAGGAGATATTTAATTCGGACGATGTGAGATTCGGCGGCAGCGGAATGATAAATGCTTTTGTGTATAAGACGACCGATAAGCCTATCGGCAGATGTAAAAATTCAATAGAGATAAAGGTGCCGCCACTCGGTATTGCGATTTTCAGAGCAAAACAAAACAACATAAAAAGTTAAAACGGAACAACAAAGCACCAGAGCAAAACAAATTCCATATACGACAAAAATACGGTTTAGCCGAAAAGAATGGAGGATCTTATGTTCAAGAAGAAAGAATGCGTTGCTATGCTCCTTGCAGGCGGACAGGGAAGCCGCCTATATGCGTTGACCGAAAAAACGGCAAAGCCTGCCGTATCCTTCGGCGGAAAATACAGAATAATCGATTTTCCGCTTTCGAACTGTATTAACTCGGGTGTTGATACGGTGGGTGTTCTCACACAGTATCAGCCGCTCGTGCTTAACGATTATGTCGGTAACGGACTTCCGTGGGACCTCGACAGAGCCATAGGCGGAGTTAAGATATTGCCACCTTATCAGGGCAAGAAGGGTGCGGACTGGTATAGAGGCACAGCAAATGCCATATATCAGAATATGCAGTTTATAGATATGTACAACCCCGATTATGTTATTATTCTCTCGGGCGATCACATATATAAAATGGACTATAACAGGATGCTTAAGTACCATAAGCAGATGGGTGCGGATTGCACTATCGCGGTCATCGACGTTCCGATAGAGGAAGCAAGCCGCTTTGGTATAATGAGCGTTGACGATGAGGGAAGAATCTATAAATTCGCGGAAAAGCCAAAGAATCCCGACAGCACTAAGGCATCAATGGGCATTTATATATTCTCAAAGGACTGTCTCTTTAAGTATCTTAACGAGGATGCAAAGGACCCGAAGAGCTCAAACGACTTCGGTAAGAACATAATTCCCGCAATGCTCGCAAACGGTGAAAAAATGTATGCGTATTCTTTCAGCGGATATTGGAAGGATGTCGGTACTATCAGGTCTCTTTGGGAAGCAAATATGGATCTTCTTGGGGACGAGCCCGCTCTTAACCTTAACGACGAGTCGTGGAGGATATACTCCAGACACTCGGCACACTCACCTCAGTATGTAGGAGAGAACGCAAAGATAGAAAACAGCAGTATTACAGAGGGCTGTGATATTTACGGAACCGTGCGCAACTCCGTGCTCGGTTCGGGTGTTGTGGTAAGACCGGGAGCCGAGGTCATAGACTCGGTAATTATGGATGATTGCATTATCGGTGAGGGCGCTCGCGTTTGCTACTCAATACTTGATTCTGATGTAAAAGTGGGAGACGGATGTGTCGTAGGTAAGGACAGAACCGACGCAAAGGGAATTGCAGTCATAGGTACGGGTATTAATATCCCGGACGGTACTGTAATTGACGACGGCGCTATGATCAGTAATATTGCAGATCTCACAAAGGAGGCGTAAAATAATGTCAACAGCAGCAGGTTTGATATTTTCCAACATTCATAATTCTTCAATGCCCGAGCTTACAAGCGTTCGTACCATGGCTTCTGTGCCATTCGGATGCCGCTACCGCCTTGTGGATTTTCCGCTTTCCAATATGGTAAATTCGGGAATAACGAAGGTCGGTATTATTACCCACAATAATTATCAGTCGCTTATGGACCATATCGGCACCGGTAAGGACTGGGATCTTGCACGCCGTTCGGGCGGAATAAGAATACTTCCGCCCTTTATTACAAGCTATAACAGCGCAAACGGAGGAAAGCTTTACTCCACAAGACTCGAGGCTCTTATGGGAGTTACGGGATTCATTTCCAAATGCACTGAGGAGTATATCGTTCTTTCGGATTGCGATGGTATCTGCAGTATCGATCTCAATGAGGTAATCGAGGATCATATTAAGAAGAATGCTGATATCACAATCGTAACGAGGACGGTCAACTTTAAAAAGGAGATCCCCAGCGACGGTGCTACCGAGATAAAGTGCGATAAAGACGGCTTTGCCACCGAGGTTTCGGCGTATATCGATTATGATCGCTCGGCTGAGATCAGCACGAATATAATTGTTGCCAACCGTCTTTTCCTGCTCAACGTAATAAACGATGCAAGCGCGCACGGTTATATGCATTTCTACAGAGATATAATAGCTCGCAGAGTTAAAAATGCGAGAATAAATTGCTACCACTATGAAGGTATTTATCTGCAGATCACTTCGCTTGAAAGCTATTTCCGTTGCTCGATGCAGCTTCTCGATCCCGAGGTTCGCAACGGGCTTTTCCTCAAAGAAAGTCCCATATATACAAAGCTGCGTAACTCCGCTCCTACCGTTTATGCAGAGGGTTCTAAGGTAAACAATTCTTATGTTGCCGACGGATGCGTTATAGAAGGAACCGTAGAAAATTCAATCATATTCAGGGGAGTTCACATCGGGAAGGGCACTGTTGTAAAGAATTCGGTCTTGCTTCAGGATACCTTTACGGGAACTAATGTGTCGCTCAACTGCGTGATAACCGATAAGAACGTCGTTATCAGAAATAACAGAGTTCTTTCGGGACATGAAAGCATGCCGTTCTTTATTTCCAAGGGAGCTATGGTTTGATAAAAACAAAGGAAGGAATAAATATGAAAAAATTGCTGTTTGTCGGCGCAGAGGCAATGCCATTTGCGGCAACGGGGGGGCTTGGCGACGTCCTCGGCTCGCTTCCGTCTTCAATAATTGAAGCAAGTAAGGGAGAGGTCGACGTAAGAGTCGTGCTTCCGCTTTACCGAGCAGTTTCACAGTCCTATCGTGATCAGATGACGAAGGTCTTTGAGGGTGAAGTGTCTCTTGCTTGGAGAAGACAGTACTGCGGCATATACTCCTTGCTCAAGGACGGAGTTACTTATTATTTCGTCGACAATAAATATTATTTCGACAGAGATACCCTGTACGGATTTATGGACGAGGGAGAGAGATTTGCATATTTTTGCAAGGTAGCTGCAGAGCTTCCGCGCCTTGTCGGATATTACCCCGATATCGTTCACGCGCACGATTGGTCGAGTGCGCTTACGCTTGTGTATATCAATGAAAAATTCAGAACGGTAGAGGGATATGAGAACATAAAGACGGTATTTACGATCCATAATATTGAATATCAGGGTAAGTACGATTTTGCCATACTCGGAGACGTTTTTGAGCTTGATCAGTCATCCCGGCATATAGTTGAATACGACGGATGTATCAATCTCATGAAGGGCGCTATAGTTTGTGCGGATGTAGTTACCACGGTCAGCCCAAGATATGCCGATGAGATATGCTCTCCCGAATACGCACACGGACTCGACAGGATACTGCGCGACTCAAAGGAAAAGCTCTCGGGAATTCTCAACGGTATCGACTATAACTACTATGACCCTGCAAAGGATACAGTGATCGAAAAGAACTACACGTGGCGTTCGCAAGATAAGAAATATGAAAACAAAACAGCCCTTCAACGCGAGCTCGGTCTTCCCGAAAGAAAAGATGTTCCGATGATCTCGCTTATCTCCAGACTTGCTTCGCATAAGGGGCTGGATCTTGTTACAAGCATGATATATAAGCTTGTAGGTGAACGCGACGTTCAGCTTGTGGTCCTCGGCAAGGGCGAGGCGGAATATGAGAGGTTCTTCCGCGGTCTTGAAAACAACTACAAAGATAAGGTCAGAGCTCTTATAACCTACGACCGCGACCTTTCAAAGCGTATATACGCGGCGAGTGATATCTTTATGATGCCATCGAAGAGCGAGCCTTGCGGACTTTCACAAATGATAGCATCGCGTTACGGAGCCATACCCGTAGTAAGAGAAACGGGCGGTCTTTACGACTCGATAAAGGGATTCTGGTTGGACGGAGGAAATATCAAGGGTAACGGCTTTACGTTTGCAAATTACAGCTCCTATGAGCTTGAAGAACGCACGTGCGCCGCAATAGATCTGTGGCATGACGAGGATCTGAGACGCAAATTCGTAGGCAAGATAATGAGAATAGATTTCTCATGGAAAAATTCTGCACAGAGTTATCTTGATATGTATGCTCCACTCTGGAAGTAATACTGAAATTAAAATGCAATGACATATAAGACACCCGAACTTTTTGCTCGGGTGTCTTGGATGTTGTTATCGGAAAGGAAACACACAAATAAATGGAAAACACAGCACTTACCAAAATGCAGGTAAAAGACAATATAGAAACAAAGCTTTCGAGATATTTCGGTTGCACACCGACAGAGGCATCTAAGGATCAGATGTACAAGGCAGTGGCAATGACTATAAGAGATATGCTCACTTCAAAGAGAAACGATTTTAAGCACGAGGTAAACGATACTCATTCAAAGAGAGTTTACTATATGTGTATGGAATTTTTGCTCGGCCGCTCGCTTAAAACAAACCTCGGTAACCTCGGACTGACCGAGGAATACCGTGAGGCACTTCACGAGTACGGCGTAGAGCTTGACGACCTTTTTGAATGTGAACCCGATGCCGGACTCGGTAACGGAGGTCTCGGACGTCTTGCCGCTTGCTTTATGGACTCGCTCGCTTCTCTCGATTATCCCGCGACCGGATTTTCGATCTGCTATGAATACGGCTTTTTCAAGCAGATGATAGTTGACGGTATTCAGGTAGAGCTTCCCGACGTATGGCTTCCCGGAGGTGAGGTATGGCTCGTTCCGCGAACCGACCGTGCATATCAGGTAAGGATGGGCGGACATGTCCGCGAGGAATGGCGCGAGGGTCATATGGAAGTCATTTACGAGGACTGCGAAACTATCGAGGCAGTTCCTTACGATATGATGATATCGGGTGCCGACAGTAAGGCTGTAAGCAGACTTCGACTCTGGAAGGCGAGAGATATCAGAAACTTTAATATGAATCTCTTCACTCAGGGTCAGTATGCAAGAGCCGTAGAGGAGAGCACGAACGCCGAGACTATCTCCAAGGTGCTTTATCCCTCGGACAATCATCTGGAGGGTAAGCTGCTCAGACTTACTCAGCAGTATTTTATGGTATCGGCATCCTGTCAGAGCATTATTCGCGACCATATGGCTGTTTACGGTACTATCGACAATCTCGCTGATAAGGTAGCGATCCATATCAACGATACCCACCCCGCACTCTGTATTCCCGAGCTTATGAGAATACTTATAGACGAGTATTTTATCTCTTGGGACAGAGCATGGAATATGGTAGTTAAGATATGCTCTTATACAAATCACACGGTCATGCCCGAGGCGCTTGAAAAGTGGAATGAAGACCTCTTTAAGCTCAAGCTCCCAAGAATTTATTCAATTATCAAGGAGATCAACGAGCGCTTCTGCCGTGAGGCATGGAACGTTTTCCCCGGTAACTGGAACAGGATATCCAAGATGAGCATAGTGGGTTACGGTCAGGTGCATATGGCGAACCTCTGTGTGGTGGGATCTCATTATATCAACGGCGTGTCAAAGCTTCATTCGGATATTCTCAAAAAGTCCATATTCAATGATTTTTACGCTATGTATCCCGAAAGGTTCGGAAACGTAACCAACGGAATCGCACACCGCCGTTGGCTCTGCTATTCCAACCCTCAGCTTGCAGAGTTGCTTGAGGAAACCATAGGAAACGGATATCGCCATAATCCCATTGAGCTTAATAATTTTGCACGTTTTGCCGACGATAAGGAAGTGCTTGACCGCGTAAGAGCCATCAAGCATCATAATAAGATCGAATTCTCCAATCTGCTTTATCGCAAAACGGGTAAGCTTATCGACACGCACTCGATGTTCGACGTACAGATAAAGCGTCTGCACGAGTATAAGAGACAGCTTCTCAACGTGCTTAACATTATCGGTCTTTATCTTGACATCAAGGACAGACCCAACGAGGACTTCCAGCCCATAACCTTCATGTTTGGAGCGAAGGCTGCACCCGGATACTACCACGCAAAGAGGATAATCAATCTTATCTATTGCCTCGGAAAAGAAATAGAGAACGATCCCGTGGCAAACAAGAAACTTGCGGTCGTCTTCCTTGAGGATTACAACGTAAGTATGGCTGAGGCTCTCGTGCCTGCGGCTGAGATCAGCGAACAGATCTCGATGGCGGGTAAAGAGGCAAGCGGTACGGGATGTATGAAGCTCATGATGAACGGTGCCATGACCATAGGTACGCTTGACGGCGCTAACATCGAGATGCTTGCCGAGGCAGGAAAAGACAATATGTATATCTTCGGTCTTACAAGTGCTGAGGTAGATGACCTTTGGCAGAGAGGATATAACAGTGCAGAATTTTACACCTGCAATCAGAAGATACAGCGCATAATAAACGCGCTTACCATGGGATTTGCGGGAGAATCCTTTGCAGATATCGCAAATTATCTGACCAAAGGCCCCGGAGTTGCCGATCCTTATATGTGCCTTGCCGATTTCGAGTCTTACCGTATGACTCACGAAAAGGCTGTATCGGATTATGCAGACAAGGAAAAGTGGAATCGTATGTCGCTTATGAATATCGCAGCGTCCGGATTCTTTGCGGCTGATCGCTCTATCAACGAATACGCAGAAAATATCTGGGGAATAAAGCGCCTTACGGATAAATAAAAAATTACAGGATGGATACCCGAGCAATGCTTATACGACTCTCGGATTGGGATATGTGTATGCCCATTATCAAAAAAAGAATAAACGGTACCGATATTTCTACAAGAGGAAGCTTTGCTTGTGGGGAGTGCCCCGAATTTACAGTCGAAGCACCAAGAAAACTTGGTGCTTCGGCAGTCGTCTTTCGCATACAAAAGGATGGGTGCGCAGACAGCGATATTCCGTTTTCCTTTACGTCAACTGACGGAGTGAGCGATATCTACACACTGTGCGTAGATACCGCGGCATTGTGTGACGGTGAGGAGGACGGGCTTTTCTTTTACGAGATACTTTTCTTGCGCGGAGGCGATACGCTTTTTACTTCCACGTCAAATAACGTCGATTTCGAGCTTCTTGACCATTCTCAAAGCAGATTTACTCTTCTCGTATATAAAAAAGATTTTAGGACGCCGTCGTGGTTTCAAGGACGGACGATGTATCAGATATTTGTCGACCGATTTTACAAAGGCGAGGGCAGTGTCGGAGAGCGTCCGGACGTAATAATGAATGATGATTGGGAAAACGGTATACCGCAGTATGCAGAGATACAAGGGGAGGACGTCAAGAACAATATGTTCTTCGGCGGCAATCTTTGGGGCGTGGCTGAGAAGATCGACTATCTCAAAGCCATGGGCATCGGTGTGATATATCTCAACCCTATTTTCAAAGCGTATTCTAACCACAAATACGATACGGGCGACTATTTCGAGGTCGATTCGATGTTCGGCGGAAAGGAAGCTCTTGAAAATCTTATTGAAAAGGCAAACGCTGTCGATATAAAGATAATTCTTGACGGAGTTTTTAACCACACGGGTGATAACAGCCGCTATTTTGACCGCTACGGTGAGTACGGCGGTGTGGGTGCTTACGGTAATGAGAATTCGGATTATCGCGATTGGTACAAATTCGGCAACAGTTGCGACGACTTTGAATCATGGTGGGGCATAAAAATACTCCCGAGACTTAACCATGAATGTGAAAGCTGCCGCCGTTTTTTTACAGGTGAAAACGGAGTTGGGGCTTATTATATAAAAATGGGGATAGCCGGTTGGCGACTCGACGTTGCAGACGAGCTGTCTGATGAATTTCTCGATGAATTTACGGCAAGCGTGAAAAGCGCGAGCGGAGGCGATGCGCTAATCATCGGAGAGGTATGGGAGAACGCCGCAGTCAAGATCGCATATGAAAAACGCAGAAGATATCTACGCGGTGATCAGCTTGACAGCGTTATGAATTATCCTATTCGCAACGGAATAATAGAGTTCGTGATCAACCAAAACGCAAAAGTACTTTCCGACGTGCTGAAATCGATCTATTCGACCTATCCGAAATCGGTATGTGACTCGTTGATGAATATTCTCGGGACACATGATACCGAGCGTATACTGACGGTCTTTGGCAAGCAGAGTGCTCAGGCTACGGTCGGAAGTGGAAGCGAGCTTGCAGGGATGAAGCTTGGTAAAGAGGAACGCAAAAAAGCTTTACAGAGCCTTAAAATTGCCGCGGCAATACAGTTTACCGTCTACGGTGTTCCGTCAATCTATTACGGCGATGAGGCAGGCGCAGAGGGCTATAGAGATCCTTTCTGCCGCAGGACATATCCGTGGGGCAGGGAAGATGGCGAGCTTCTTGAATGGTATCGCACCCTCGGCAGGATAAGAAATGAAAACCGTGATGTATTGGCTGACGGAGAATTCAGCGTAAGACACGCGGAAGGCGGGATTATCGTTTATACACGAAGCACGAATAGAGGCGAGCTTTGCGTGATCGCAAATAGCTCGGAGAGCGAATGTTCATACGAGCTTGATGGTGAATGGGACGAGCTTGTCGGCGGTAATGTATACGCCGGAAGAATTTTGGCACGGAGCGTTGCAATACTTCGCAGAAAATGATTTGGAGGAGAGTATGGGGCTTTTCGGCAAGAAAAAAAGTGATCCCAACAGTAAGCGATTCCGTTGGGAGATGGCGCGTGCCGTTGAAGGACAGCATATAAAATACGTCACCGAAAAAAAGGACGGCGAGGTAGACGAGGTGATCGGGCGTAACGGCGGGCTTAACATTCGAGAGGATGAATTTATCGTTTATGCCTCGGCAAACGTACTTTTCAGGTGCAAGGTGGATGATTTGCAGATATGGGAGCTTCTCTCCAAGGATGGCGTAGTGCTCACGGGTCCCGACATTGAGAGTGGAGGAAAGGTACGTACCGTAGTGGCATATTACGTTTATTACAGAAAGTAAATTTATGAGCAGAGACATAGAAATGATGAAAAGAGCGCTTGAGCTTGCACGATGCGCGTCGGATATGGGTGAGATACCCGTGGGCGCACTCGTTGTTGACAGCAAGAGCGGAGAGATAATATCAGAGTCGCATAATCTGCGCGAGACAAACAAGATCGCTACCGCACACGCAGAGATATTGGCTATTGAGAACGCTTGCCGCGCACGAGGCGGCTGGCGGCTTTGCGGTTGCACTCTTTATGTTACTCTTGAACCCTGTCCGATGTGCGCAGGAGCGCTTATCAATTCAAGGATCGACCGCGTGGTATATGGCACAGGGGATATGCTTGCAGGCTGCTGCGGCAGCGTGATAAATTTCAATTCTTATCCGTTTAATCATTCATTTGCCGTTACCGGCGGTGTATGCGAGAACGAATGCAGAGAACTGCTGACGGAATTTTTTGAAAAGAGAAGAAGATAAGCCGAGTTTGTCGGCTTTTGAATATCAGAGGTTTTTCCGAATGTCGACAAGCCGGAAAAACCTTTTGTATTTGTCGGGCACTCACCGTACAATAAAATAGAAAGCTTTCCGGGAAATAAAGAATCCGGGAAAGCTTCATTGGAAAAATACTCGTAATAAACTTAATTATTGTCATTTTTGCATACCGCAAAGATGGTTTATAAACTGTTGAGCGGTACGGCCGGAGATGCCGCCGTTTCTCATTTCCCATTTGTGTGCCTCGGCAATGATCTGCTCGGGGGCCATTTTTATTTGCGGATATCTTTCGGCGAGTTTAAGCACTATATCGTCAAACTCGCGATAAGACGGCTTAAAATATCCTATAGAAAGTCCGAAGCGGTTAACGAGCGAAAGTTTTTCTTCTATAGTCTCAGAGCGGTGTATATCTCCGTCCTGCGTTGAGTCGCTGCGGTCATTCCATGTTTCCTTAATAAGGTGGCGGCGATTGGAAGTTGCATATATGAGTACATTATCAGGTTTTGTCTCCACTCCGCCCTCAATTATTGCCTTGAGGTATTTGTATTCGATCTCCTGCTCCTCGAAGGAGAGGTCGTCCATGTATATTATAAAGCGGTAATTCCGATTCTTTATCTCGGAAATAACGCGCGAGAGGTTGCAGAATTGATGCTTATAGATCTCTATCATTCTCAGACCTTTGTCGTAATACTGATTGACTATAGCCTTGATGCTGGTGGATTTTCCCGTACCACTGTCGCCGTAAAGCAGAATATTGTTTGCACCGCGTCCCTCGACGAAGGCTTCGGTATTTTCGGTCAATGCCTTCTTTTGCAGCTCGTAGCCGATAAGATCCGAAAGATGCACAGGCTCCATATTGGTGATCGGGCGAATTTTCATATTTTTTCCGTCGTCATCGCTCTCGATTCGGAAGGCTTTGTTGAGGCCGAACATTCCGACTCCGTAGTTGCGGTAAAACTCGGAAACAGCCTCAAATATCTCCTTGCCGTCTTTTGCACGCTCGATCTCAGCGCTCAGAGCGCGTACCTTTTCGCTGACGTTTTTGTTGAATATTTGCTCTCGCTTGGCTATTGCACGGTAATTTGAAAGGGTAGTGAAGCAGTTAATATCAAGCTCATGCTCTATGCGTGAAAAATCAAAATCGAAGAGAGATTTGAAGACGCAGAAATCGTTGATTGCGAATCCGTTGACGGTACCATCCTGCTTTCCTGCCTTTTCATAGGTAAGGCTGAAGGGGTTTTCGTCGGTTATAATAAGAAAAGTAAGATAGTTGTGCCAAAGGTTGTTGTCAAAGCCGTATTTCGTGGCGATCTCGAGCAGACGGCGCACCTCTGCATATATTCGCGTGCGAAGAGATTCGGGTGTATCGGTACCGCCTTCAAAGTCCTTGAAGATCTTGCCGAGCATCGATAGAATATTGTTTTCGCTTGCGTCACGGTATATTATAAATTTTGATATTTCACGGTACATGATATGTGATCCTTTCATAGGTAGATTTAATAAACACAGGAATATTGTATCATATTTGCCCGATTTGTGCAACAAAAAAATAAAAATCAGCAGATAAAATTCCGCTGATTTTTATATAAACATTATTTAGGTCGTTCCGTATAATATTTTGATCTCTTTCGCTTCTTGACAGTGTGAGCGACTGTCAGAACAATGATGGCGAAAATTATAACGCCGCAACAGATATAGATTCCGTTTCCGATCGTATTCTCTACTTTAAGCTCCTCCCAAAGATCATTGAGCAGAACGAGTTTATCCGGGGCAAGATTGAGGTATGCTTGTGATGGAACCGAGTTAGACGCCTCTCCGTAGAGTATCTCAAGTGCGTCAGGGTGTACCTCGGACATTGTCTCGATATACTCTTCGTTGCTTACCACGGTCGTGAGCGGCGAGGCGTAGTATGTATATTCCGCATTGGCTACAGCTATTTCTTCCTCGCACATAAAGTTTATGTACTCATGTGCCAGGTCGTAATTTTTCGAATCCTTCGGAATACACATAGCGTCTATATAAGAATTTGTGCCTTCCTTGGGATAGAAGAATGCAAGATCCTCGTTGTCTTCGTACATCGACATAAAATCGCCTGCATAATATGCCGCAATTGCCGCCGATCCGCTGGACATCTTGTTGAAGATCTCGTCCATAACGTAGCCTTGTACCAAAGTTTTCTGCTCTATAAGGAGGTCGCGGGCTTCAATCCACTGTTCCTCGGTTGCGTCGTTTACGTCGTATCCCTTCCAATAGAGCGCCGTTCCGAACGCATCGCGGCTGTTGTTGAACTGAAGGATATCGCGGGTATATTTTTCATCCCACATAAGGCTCCAGCTTTCAAGAGCGGCGTCCTCCTCGCTGACGATAGAGGTATTGTAAATAATACCGACCATACCGTAGAAGTAGGGAACAGAGTATACTTTGTCGCTGTCGTCCTCATAGTATACATTGTCTCCCTTGAATTTTTCGTCAATGTACTGATAATTCGGGATCTTTGACAGATCAAGCGGAGCAAGCATATCTTCTTTGACCATACGCTGTATCATATAGTCTGACGGTATGATGACATCATACGATGCCGAGCCGCTTTCTATCTTTGCGTACATGCTTTCGTTGCTTGAAAATGTCGAATAATTTACCTTTACCCGCTTTCCGGTCTTTTCGTAGTAATACTCTTCAAAGGCTTTGTTGGTGTCAAGCGTTTCCTCTGAGCCGTCGGAGATATACTCTCCCCAGTTGTAAACGTATAGTGTCGTAACATCCTCCGAGCCGCAGGAGACGAGCGAGAGGCAAATAGGCAGAGTCAATGCGGCTATAATTGCAAAAATGATAAGCTTTTTCACTGCGCCACTCCCCCCTTCGCCGCTTTGCGGTGCTTACGGTGAGGCTTTTTGTCCTTCTTTGCACCGGCGATGTTTACTGCTATCAAAAGAACGAGTATGGTGAGTATTATCAGCGTACAGAGTGCGTACATACTGAACTTGACCTCGTGTGCCGTCTGATTGTAAATGTACAGCGGCAGGGTCTTGAAGTCGGGCGAGCTCACGAAATGGCTGATAACGAAGTCATCAAGCGAAAGCGTAAAGCTCATCATAAGTCCGGAAATGATACCGGGCATTATGGCGGGAACCTCTATTCTGAAGAAAGTCTTTGTCGGCGTACATCCGAGGTCGAGCGCCGCTTCGATAAGATTCTTGTCCATCTGCTTGAATTTGGGCAGTATGGAGAGAATAACGTATGGCAGGTTGAAGGTAGTGTGCGCGATAAGCATAGTCCAGAAGCCGAGCACGCTATTGAGGTTGAATATCAGCGCAAATCCGACGAAAAGAAGCATCATCGATACTCCGGTCACGATATCCGGGTTCATCATGGGGATATTGGTAACGCTCTTCATTATCGACTGATAATATTTGTTTTTTGAATGAGCGATGCTGAAGGAGGCAAGCGTACCGATAACGGTTGCAAGTGCCGAGGAGCATAGAGCCAAAAGAAGCGAGTTTTTTAGTGCCTCGATTGCTTCTCCGCTTCTGAAAAGATCCTTATACCAATAAAGAGTAAAGCCCGAAAAGCTGCTCAGGTTTCCCGAAGCATTGAATGAGAAGAGGATAACCACTAAGATCGGGGCGTACAGGAGCGCGAAAATAATAAAAATATAGAATCTCGAGAGGAATTTCATACTATGATCTCCTCCTCATTGTCCGAAAATTTATTCATTATCGCAAGGGATATGAGAATAAGTATCATCATTACAAGCGAGATCGCCGCTCCGGTGTGGTATGTGATCTGATTCTGAAACTGACGCTCGATAGTATCTCCGAGAAGGTCAAACGATCCGCCGCCGAGCTTCTGCGAGATGTAGAAGGTGCTGATCGAAGGAACGAATACCATAGTAACTCCCGAGACGATCCCGGGGGTCGTAAGTGGAAGTATGACCTTGAATATCGTTTGAATACTGTTGCATCCGAGATCTGCCGAAGCCTCAAGATATCTGCGGTCGATCTTTATAAGCGCCGTATATATCGGAAGCACCATATACGGTAAAAAGTCGTAGATCATTCCCAGAATGACCGCCGCGTCTGTTCCGATAAAGGTCAGCTTTGAGAAACCGAGGCTTGTCAGAAAGCTGCTTACAAGTCCGCCGTTGTCAAGGAGCGCCATAAGAGAGTAGGTACGTATAAGAAGGCTTATCCACATTGGGAGCATGAGCAGGACCATAAGGATATTGCGTGTTCTCGCGGATGTACGCGACATACAGTAAGCGAGAGGATATCCGATAAGCAGGCATACGGTCGTCGCGATCAAAGAAAATCCGAGCGACATCACGAATGTTTCGGAGTAAGAAGAGAGCGAGAGGATATTGTTAAAGGTGAAACCTCCTTCTCTGTCGGTAAAGGCGAAGTATGCCACAAAAAGCAGGGGAGCGATGATAAATATTGCCGACCATATAATGTACGGCGATGATGCCGCGCGCTCAAACCACGAACGTTTATTCTTCATTATTCTTCCTCCTCGGGAACGATATCCGAAAGATGATCCATCTCGTCGGAGAAGGTCGAATAATCTCCAAACATATCGGAGTATTCGGATTTTTTCATTATATGTATGGCATCGGGCTCTATATAAACACCGATAAGTGCCTCGGGAGCTACGTAGTCGGTGGACTGTATCATCCACTTAAAGCCTTTGATGTCCACGATTATCTCATAGTGAACGCCCTTGAATGTTACGGAGGTAACCTTTCCTGTGAGCATACCTGCTTCAACCGGTACAACGTCCACGTCCTCGGGACGTACTACAACGTCGACCTGCTCGTTTGGCGCAAATCCGCCGTCAAGACATTCAAAGGTGTGACCCGCAAATTTTACGGAATAGTCCTTGAGCATAACGCCGTCGAGTATATTGGATTCTCCGATAAAGTCTGCAACGAAGGCGTTGACGGGCTCGTTATATATATCTGTAGGCGTACCGATCTGCTGGATCTTACCGTCAGCCATAACGACCACGACATCGGACATTGAGAGCGCTTCCTCTTGATCGTGCGTTACGTATATGAACGTGATACCGGTTTTCGCCTGAATGTTTTTCAACTCGACCTGCATATCTTTGCGAAGCTTGAGGTCAAGTGCGCCGAGAGGCTCGTCCAAAAGAAGCACCTTCGGCTTGTTTATCAGCGCGCGTGCAATAGCGACTCGCTGTTGTTGTCCGCCCGAGAGAAGAGAAACGTTACGCTTTTCAAAGCCTCGAAGATTTACGAGTGCAAGCATTTCCGACACTCTTTCGCGTATTTCATCCTCTTTTACCTTTGCTATACGCAAACCGAACGCGATGTTGTCGTAAACGTTGAGGTGAGGAAAGAGAGCGTATTTTTGGAATACGGTGTTGACGTTGCGCTTGTGAGGAGGGACGTCGTTGATCCTGACGCCGTCAAAACAAACGTCGCCCGTGTCAGGCGTTTCAAATCCGCCGATGATACGGAGCGTAGTGGTTTTTCCGCAGCCCGAAGGGCCGAGCAGGGTGATAAACTCCTTGTCGCGAATGTAAAGGCTCACGTCAGAGAGGACGGTTTCACCGTCAAAAGACTTCGAAATGTTTTTTAATTCTACCAGTTTCGTGCTCATTCCACATAAAAACTCCTTGAAAAATATTTGTGTGGAGGGGGGTTAAGGCTCGTCCAAAAACATAAAAAATCCGCGCCCCGAATCCATATGCGAATATTGTAACAGATATTACTGTAAAATGCAATAGATTTTCCAAAAAAAATTCAAAAAATCGTGATTATTTTTGAATAATCGGCAAAAACAGTGAAATTTCACGAAAAATTTCTAAAAATCTTCGGTTTCCTTGTAGATTCTCCGATATTCTTTGATATCCTCTTAGATATCCTCTTAAATTTTGCCGTCGCTTTTGAGAAATATTTTGCAGAAAACCGATGCTGAAAAAACGAAAAGCGAAAGCGACGCTCCGAGACGTAAAATGAGGTATACCGAGAGCGTCCAAAGTGCAAAAACGAAAACAAACGAACTGACTCTAAGCGTGAGCTCTGCCGTTTTGAGCGAACCCTTTGCGGCAATCAGACAGAAGAGTATCCTTCCTCCGTCAAAATCCGATATCGGCAAAAGATTCAGTATTCCGAGAAAGAGCGAGCTTGCAAAGAACATAGAGCCAAACTCGGAAAGGTCGGAAAGCCGCGGCAGAAAAGCCGAAACGCACATAAAGTTTACGGCAGGACCTGCGGCGGCGATGAACAACTCTTTTTTATATGAGGATATTTGAGTGCGCGTGGATAACGATGCACCGAATATACCGAAATTCAGATCTGTAAGTGGGGTATTGCATATGCGTGCAGCACCTATATGCCCGAGTTCGTGAAGTGCCGCTGCAAGAAGCGCCGCAAGCGACAGATAAGAATGATCGAGCGTAAGCGCGACGAGCATAAGCAGGGCGAAAAAGGATACTCTGACTTTGTTTTTTTGCATTTTTCTCATAAGCGCCTCCGAACTTCAGGTCATAAATCATATGCTTCAAAGCTCGTAAAAATAACATCTTGGAATCATTTTTCTACCACTTGATCCAAAAGTATTTACAAATCCTATCAAAGATGTTAAAATAATTACGTCAGATGAAGGGAGATGAGCTCGTGAAGATACGGATTGAAATATCCGATTGCGAAGAGGAAGAGATAGTGATCCGGTGCTCTGAAAAAACTGCATATATCGACGGCATAGAAGCGCAGATAAAAAAGCTTGTCGGGACGTCGGACGGGCGCGAAATGGTGCTCTATTCCTCGGGAGCGGAGTATTACATTCCGTTTGGAGAGATACTTTACTTTGAAAGCAGTGACGGCAAGGTCTATGCTCACACGAGGAGGTCTATATATACCGCAGACCAAAAGCTATTTGAGCTTGAGCAGTCACTTCCGCCAAATTTCATTCGCGTCGCAAAATCAACTATTGCGAATATCGACCTTATCGTTTCTTTGCGCCGCGAGGTGGTAGGAAATGGGGAGATATATTTCAAGAGCAGTGAGAAAAAAACATATTTTTCACGTAGCTATTACAAAAGTTTAAGGGAAAAAATTCAGGAAATGAGGTTAGGATAATGAAAACTTGGAAGATATTTTGGGGACTCGGACTTATATTGGTTGCAGTTCTGCTTTTACTTAATTCGTTTGGTGTGGTTACTCCCATGCTTGAAGTCGTAGGCGGTATTTCAATAATGCAAATGGTGTGCGGACTTTTCCTGCTCGCATTTATCATATCAAGAGTCATAAAGCTTAAATTTACCTATATATTGCTTCCGATCTCACTGTTGTTTATGGTGTTTGAGAGAAATATTGCCGTGCTCTTGAAAAGCGAGAGCGAAAATCTTATAAACAACTGGTTGCTTTTCGGTTGTGCACTTCTTATCTCAATAGGTATCGCAATAATCTTCCCAAAGGGAAAAAAGTTTCATGCAAATAAAAAAATAAGCGGCGAAAAGGTCAATGGCAACAATATAGGCTCAGGAGTGCTCTATATAGATTGCCGGGATTTTGTGGAAAGAAAAGTTTGGAATCGTATGGGCGAATTCACCGTTCACTTTGAAAATACAGATCAGTTCACGAGCGGTGCAATTCTTAGCCTCCACAATAAGCTCGGCGAGATAACCGTCTATGTCCCCTCAAATTGGAATGTCAGAGAAGATATAGATAACAATTTGGGTGCCGTTTCTTATTCGGGTAACGGAGACGTAAACGGTCCTACACTCGTAATTACGGGCGATAACGCTCTTGGAGAGATATCCATAAAGTATGTATAAATCAGTTTGTTTTTGATCTTTCGTTGACTTTCTTTCGGAGAGCAACTCTGCTTCGCTCTGTCTCGGGTTTTTAAGGCGAGACAGAAAAAGTGATAGTTCCCAATAACGTGATGTGAAGAATTTTTATGACATCAGGGTTGCTTTAATCGTATAAAGTCTGAAAATCAGTGTTTTTATAATGAAGAGGCTGTCTCAAGTCTGAGGCAGCCCCATTTTTATATTTATTTTAAGTTTTTCTCGATCTCTGAGATCATCTTGGCGCGAAGGTCCTCAAGGAAACAGTTACCGTCCGGATAATCGTCAAAGCGAAGCTCTCTGCCTGCCGCCTCGTCGATCATGGCGACGACAGCTTCGCGTCCTATAAACGACTCGAGGGCACGGCAGATATTTATATCCTGAATGGCCTCGTAGGTTATCTCACCGCGAATTGAAGGATAAGCGGTCTCTTTTCCGGGGTATACGATAAATCCGTCGCCCGAGGGGAAGGCTCCGTCTGATGAGGTAGTTACGTAAGGATTGATGTTATACAGGGATATTTGCGAGTTATAAAAATTGAATCCCCAATGCAAAAAACCCTTGATATCGTACTTATATATCTGAAATCCGAGGATTTGCGTTCTGCAGGAGGGCATTGCGATAAAGGAATTGGTGAAGGTTCTTTCGGGACCGCAGCAATAGTATACCCACTGCTCCTTGATGTCGTGCTTGAGAAATTCATGAATGTGTGCCACCGATGTAACGGGACATTCAACAAGCCCTTGCTCGCAGAACTCGTAATGTGAAAGGGCGTCGAAGGTCTTGGCGTTTCCTATAAGAGGCTTTATAATGTCTCTTGCGATCCTGTATTTATCGATGTTATCCATATTTGGCTCGTCCGAAACGTGGAAATAAGCGTTGTCTGCAATTCCTTCGCGCGTCATTTCTTCGAATATTGCCTTGATGTACTGCTTAAGGAATGATCTGTATTCCTCGGAATCAGCCGCAACGTGCCAACCGAACATATACTCGGTCTTTCCGTTTTCGGATACCATTATGTTGGGAGCAAATTTGGAGCCCCACTGAGAGAAGAGGTGAGCTATCTCGTAATATTTAACGCCGTGCTTCTTACAAATATTGATAAATCTTTCAAATTTATCGAAATTGAATTCGTAGGTGTCGCCCTTCTTTTCGACATCAACAAGCTGAACGCACGGGCGCGTAGTTCCGACAGCCGTGTCCAGCGGAGGAGTGTGCGTGGGCACAAGGATCATATTTATTCCGACATCGGTTGCCGCCTTGATGTATTCATCTATGAGCTTCCAATGGCGTTCTGAGAATATCTCTGCACCGTGAATGTCTGCTATGCAGTCCGCGTAGAACCATCTCGTGTAGATAAGTTTCTGTTCGGGCATAAGAAACGGGAGGACCTTAACTTCCATCACGGAAGTCTCGTAAGGTGCCGCTCCTTCCTCAAAGCCGGTCTCAATATTGATCTTAATGCTGTAATTTGCCGGAGTAAGGTTTGCGGGAACATCAAGCTTTACCCATATTACAACATTACCGCCCTGAAGCGATACGTAATTATTTTGTTTTTCGATGGGAACGAGAATATCGGGAAGCAGTCCGGGCTCTGTGAGAAGATAATTTTCGTCTGCTACCGACTCTCTTGACGGCAGGTCTACTACCACATCTCTTACCTGATAAAGTCTGATAAAGTCCGACAGCTCGCTCTCTACCCAAACTCTTTTCTGCGTCCGGATATCTTTCGTATTTATCGCTACCTGATACGAAAGGCGCTGTCCCTGCAGGACTGTACAGCTTTTGACATCTTTGCAATGCAGTTCTTCGTGTGTGCGAACCTTTTCAAGTGCAGATATCTGTTTGATTTGAAGTGACATACTCTTTCTCCTTGTTATTTATTTTGTAATTTAGACACCGCACTCTGTGTGCGATGCCGACTTAAACGTTGTTTATTTGGGAATTTCTGCAGGAACGGAGGTCCTTTAGAAGACAAAACGTGGGAAATATATCAGTATACTTTTTTGATGAATATTGTGGGATTCGCCTGCCTGAGCATTGCGAGTGAGCGCTCGTCAGCCTCAAAGAACACAAGGTTTCTCGGCTCGTCCTTACCGCCAGTAACGAGTATCCATAGGTTTTCCGCATTTTTTGAGGATACCGCGTAATAGGTGTTTTTAGGTTCAAAATGCTTTGCCTTGTTTACATATTCTTCGGTAGCGGGTGCGATAAGTAAAAATTCCTTTATATCGGCACTCAGCAGATTTTTTCTTTTTTTCTTTGCATATATCTTTGCAAGTTCGAAGTTTCCGTACCATATTGAGTACTCGTACTCAACGTCGAAATATTTCCAGCTTATCAGTATGAGGATTATGGTGCAAAGTATTCCGGCGACTGTTACGGGGACGAAAATGTCTCTGTTTTTCATGGCGAATATCAGCCACACGGAAAAAAACAGAGCATAACCTATAACGGCGAGAACTCTTTTCAGGCGAACGATGCCCTCGTCGGACACCTTAACTATCTTATCGTATGTTTGTGTATTACCGTTCATAATTACCTCATGAAAAATACGGTCATAAGACCCGAGAATCCGGAATTATTATATCATATCAAATCTATTTTCGCAAGAGATTTTAAAATTATTTGTGCAAAATCTTAAAAATAGCTCTTGACATATTTTTGAATATGGTGTATCATAGTATCGTGAACAAAATTTTGCAAAACGGAGCTTTATATGGACAACAAAGAACTTTTTGATATAGTGCAGGATGCTCTTAACGATTCGGAGCTTAAAAGCGGAGATATCCCGAATATCGACCTCTACGTGGACCAGATAATAAACCTCATTGCCGAAAAGTTGGCAGAGGGGTCAGAGAGATACCGTGAAAGACATCTCACAAAAACCATGATAAACAACTATTCCAAGGATGGAATTATAACCCCCGTCAAAGGAAAGAAATACAATAAAGAACAGATTTTGCAGATGCTCACTGTCTACACTCTCAAGGGAACGCTGTCGATAGGAGAAATAAAGCGTCTTTTACAGGGTGCGTATTCGGTTGAAGGATTTGACGGAGAGGCGTTGAAGGAGCTTTACGACAAGCATCTCGATATAAAGGACGTGAACAGAGAGTACGCCGTAAATGCACTCGACGGAATAGTCGAGCGCAACGGTTTTGACATAAATAACGACGTCGATTATATCAGCACTGTCTGCGCACTTGTTTCACTCAGTGCACAGCTCAGAAACATAGCGCAAGCCATGATAGATGCAAAATTCCCGGAGCCGGAGGAGCCCGAGGAAGAGGATAAGGACGGCGAAAAGGCGGAACGCAAAGAAGAAAAGAAGGCAGAGAAGGCAGAGCGCAGGGAAGAAAAGAAGCAGAGAAAAGACGAAAGGAAGTCTAAAGAAGAATAAAAAAATGATACGGTTTACGCTCCTTCTCATAAGAAAGTTATAATCCCGTAGGGCGGGGCTTACTCCCGCCGCCATACAAATTTCGGCAGAGATATTGTTTTCTCTGCCGATTTGTGTTATAATGGGGTGGGTGATGAAAATGGATGAGAAAAACAAATTACCGAAACGAAAACATCCTCGTCTTGACAATTATGATTACAGCTCCGCAGGCGCATATTTTGTAACGATTTGCACACAAAACAGACGGTGTGTGCTATCTCGCATCGTAGGGCGGGGGCTTGCTCCCGCCGAAACAACAGGGGTAAAATACACCTCATTCTGAGAGATTGCAGAGAAACAATTATTCTTGCTGGAAGACCGATATCCCTATCTTGCGGTTGATCGATACGTAATCATGCCAAACCATATACACGCAATTGTAATTTTGAACGGAGAGGCGGCGGGAGCAAGCCCCCGCCCTACGGTCACGGATATCGTTTGCACATATAAATCGTTAACAACAAGAGAATGTAAAAAGAACGGATTTGACGGAAAATTGTTTCAGACCTCATTTTATGAGCATATAATTCGAGGTCGAGAAGATTACGAGGAAATCGCAAAATATATTTACGAAAACCCTATCCGTTGGTACTACGACGAATTATACACCGAAGAATAGGGGTATGGGCTTTGCCCGATGCCTTTTGTAATACAAAGGCGAAACTTGCGATAAAATAGAAATATGAGGTGTAGAGATGAAGATGTGGAAAGAAAAAACGTGGCAATATGAAATTACAGGTGTAGATGGGAATACATCATTGTTTGGAGTAAATATCTTTGATTATCATTGGAATTTTATAAAGAGTGAGGCAATAAAAGAACAAATCATCGATATTTATTCGGCTGTAATTAATGACATTGAGCATGTTTTCGGAGTGCGTGAAGTAAGCAACTGCGTATGGGAATTCTATCTATTTAAATACTAAACGAAACCCCGACAGACATTTTTCAATCTGTCGGGGTTACTCTTTATTTTCTGCGTGGCAGATTTTGCCTTTACGTGTCGCCGGGGACGTCGACTCGCACAAGAAATATCCAACTTCCTTATGAGAAGCAGCCCTTTCCGTATCATTTTTTATTCCACTATAGTGTATTCAAGCATCTCATAGTGCAAATGCGTACCAACGTCCACACCGGGCGGTAAAAGCGCCATGGCGATAAAAAGCTCGTTGCCGCTTTGCGTGTCCTTGAGCAGAGCGTACTCCCCATCTATTCTGCTTACTGCGTAATCCTTTGGTTCCATACTGTCATCTCCCTTATTTGATAGCTGTATTTTATCATAAATGCGGAGGGATTGCAATAGCTTTAACTCAATTTACGGCTTTTTCGATGCTCTCGAGCAACTTAAATCGTATTTTGTATTTTGGCTCGTCTGTTTCGGTAATGATGTTGTATTGCTCCCCCGTAAATCCGACCTCCGCAAATGCCTCAGAGCTGCTCGCCGCGCCAAGGCACATAGGTGGGAAGAGAACGCACCACCAGTTTTCTCCATCGGCATCTCCTATCATGACTCTCAACGATAGATATTCCCCCGACGGAAAACAAGCACTCTCATAATTTTTGGTCGGATATTCTTCCTCGCCGAGCAGGATGCTCACGGGGTAGTCGTATCCTTTTTCGGATATTGCTTTCTCGGCGGTGCTCTGTATCAGCACCATATTTTCAATAACCATTTGCTCTGCCTCGGCTCGACTCTGACAGTCGACGAACAGCTCACCCGTAACGTTCAATATTTCATCGCGCACGTATAACTTCAGCTCCTGATCTTCTTCGCTGTCAGAGTTTGCGAGTACGTGAAGACGTAATACGTTTTTATACACCCCGGTCTCGCCGTGTATGGGCAACAGGGTGAGTACAGCGCACAGACAGATAATTGTGAATGTAACGATAAGTAGACGTTTATACATAAAAAGCTCCTTTAAACAAAATGATCTTGCAAAAGAATCATTTGGCAAAAAGGAGTTTTTTATTCAGATAAAGCTTAAATTTCAAAACAAATAAAAAATCGACGCGACGACGTAAAGTATGGCGCAGGCGATGGTTGACGGCTCTTTGATGACCGAAAGATACGCGGCGCGTTTTTGTTCGGGGGTCTTGAGCAACGGTTTTCTGTAGCTTGACGATACGCCGTCATAGAGATATTTTTTATAGAGTCTTGCCGCCTCACGGCAGAATACGGCTCCGGAGAGCAGAAAACAAAACGTAATTATGAAAATGAAGAATGAGGAGCTTCCCGTGATCCTGTAGAGCGTGTTCATATAAGGTTGACCGAAAAGCCCGAAAATATTGTAAATAAAATGTGCCAGCATAGTGCCGATAAGAGATCGGCTTGCATAGAGTATCAGTGCGAGTATTATTCCCGAGAACAAATACGTCAGGATGTTTATGGGGTTGAAGTGCAGAAATGCAAAAAAAACCGAGGAAAAGACTACGGCGCGGAGAACTCCGCCGTTTTCGTATTCGTAGCACAATATTCCACGGAAAACAAATTCCTCGCATATCGCGGGAAGTATCGCATAGGCTACGAATAAGTACATATTTGAAGCTATACTTCCGTCCGTTTTTGATATAAAGGTGTCGTAGAGCGAGAAATTTTTTGAAAGCGATTCGAGACCGTCGAACACGGTGCTCAGCAGAAGACCGCCGGATACCATAAGTACAGCACCGCTGAAGATAAGCAGAAGCGAGTTCGGCTTCGGCAAACGCAGGCGCAATCCCTTGATGTAATTCCCACCGCTCCATTTGCACCAGATGGCACCGGGGAGCATGAAGATCATCAGTTGCAGGATCACAACACCGTAATATTCATTTTCACGGGTGATAAATGCGACATCGAGAAATTTTGTCAGAAGCAGAAGAACGTATGTAGCGAGCACGAGAGTACTCGGTGTTAAGACGACGTTTTTCTTTTCTTGTCTCGTTTTTTTTACGAGGGTATCCTCTCGATCGCTTTTTTTGAAGCGAAATTTCATTTTAGGCGTATAGCTCCTGTTTCGGTAATAATAATTTTAACGGGTATGTCGGTGTCAAGACGCGGCAAGCGATCGCACAAAAGTTCGGAAAATATCGCGCAGACTGTAATGCCGTTGAATTTTTCCAAGAATCTGTCGTAATATCCCTTGCCATATCCGAGACGGTAACCATCTCGGTCAAGCGCCAAGGCGGGGACAATACAGAGCGTTTTTTGTGTGAGTGCCGCCGTTTTTGCAGTATTTGACGGCTCGGAAATTCCGTATGCTCCGGGCGACAATTCATCAAGGTCCGACACCTCGCAAAAAGTGAGTGTGCAGGTTTCGGTATTCGAGATCGGAAGGGCGACCTTTTTGCCGCCATTCAGTGCATGCTCGGCTACGTCACGAAGATCCGGCTCACTGCGGGTGGGAAAATAGAGCAGTACTGTATCGGAATTTTTATATTCGTCGAGCATCTCTATCCCATGGCATAGTGCTTGACTGTATTCTTTATGCTTATCTGTCGGAATAGCCGCCCGCACGGAAGAAAAAAACGCTCTCGCACTGTTTTTGTCGGAAAAAGAAATATTTCGGTTCTTCATCAATGTCAATCTGCTATAACGGCAGAACGAAGCACGGATGCCTTATCGGCACCACAGAAAAGTTTAACGATCTCAATACCCATATCGAGAGCTGCGCCCATTCCTGCGGCGGTCAGAATATTTCCGTCAAGTACCACGCGCTTCTCGGAAATGACAGCACCCTTGAGATAGTTCTCAAATCCGGGGTAGCAGACAGCCTCCTTGCCGACGAGAAGTCCCATTTTTCCCGGTATTGACGGTGCGGCACAAATGGCGGCTATATACTTTTTGTCCTCAGCGGCAGAGCGTATTGCATCGCATACTACCTCACTTGCTTCGAGATTGAGCGTTCCCGGCATTCCTCCCGGGAGAAAGATCATTTCAGGAGAATTCGTTGCAGCGTGCGCAAGAAATTCTTTGTCGGTGATATCTGCGCGAATCGTTATCGAATGTGCACCGGTAATATATTCGCCGCCGATCCCGACCGTGGTAACATCAAGTCCCGCGCGGCGCATAAGGTCAAGTGGGCAGAGAGCCTCGATCTCCTCAAGACCCTCGGCAAGAAACATATATATCATATATATACTCCCGTGACTTTTGTATCAATTGAAATACGAAGAGATCGACTCAAGTGCGACTTCTCTTTCTTCGCGACTCTCAAGATCCTTTATCTTGACAATGCCGTTTTCAGCCTCGCTTGAGCCCATTATCAGAACGTGGCTGTAGTGTCCCTTTACGGCGTAATCTATCTGCTTGCCGAACTTCTTCGCGCCGACATAGATGGAAGCGGAAATGCCGCTCGCACGCAGGGTGTCAACGACTGCAAGATATTTTTCATAGGGAACGTCATCGAATCGCGTTACGAGCACCTTTGTCTCGCCCTTGTTGAGGTCGGGCACGAGACCGTGAGAAAAGAGAAAGCTTTCGAGCGTAACGTCGCCCATTCCGTAGCCGACGCCCGAGATCTTTGCGTTCTTTGCGAACATACCTACGAGATTGTCATATCTTCCGCCGCCGAACATTGCTCGGTTGTTTTCCGGAGCCTCGTCAAAGACCTCGAATACCGTTCCCGTGTAGTAGTCAAGACCGCGTATTATACCGAAATCAAATATGCAGTACTTGTCAAGCCCGGTCTTTTCAAGCATATCGAAAAGCGATATGAGCTCCTGAGCTCCGAGTGACTCGGGGCAGAGAGCGGTGGCGTCCTTTATGTTCATAGTGTAGAGCGAATCTATTTGAGCAATTTGGTCGCCGTTAAGACCGAGGTCATACAGATCCCTCTCGTAGGCGTCTCTTTCTACCTTGTCCTTGCGGTCGACGATCTTGGATACTTTGCGTGCACCCTCGGTATCCGAATTGCAGATGGCGGCGATAACGTCGTTGAAGAAACGGCGGTTGTTTATATGAACTTTGAACATGGTTTCATCGGCTCCGAACGCCAAAAGAAGCGAAACGGCACTCTCTATAACGTCAAGATCTGCTTCGTAGGTGTCGCAACCGAAAATATCTACGTTGAGCTGCCAGAATTCACGGAGACGTCCGTGTTGAGGACGCTCGTATCGGTACATATTCGGAATTGAGAACCACTTGAGCGGGTAGTTGAGCTCGCCTATCTTAGCGGCGACTATTCGTGCGACCGAGGGGGTCATTTCGGGGCGTATCGCCACCATTCTGCCGCCTCTGTCGGCAAAATTGTAAGTCTGTTTGTTTGCTATCTCCTCACCGCTCTTGGCGATGTATATGTCGAGAGATTCAAGCATGGGACCGTTATATTCTTCGTATGCGGAAAGCTCGAGCGAACGTCTGATCTTGCCGAAAAACCAGTTGCGCAGGCGCATATCGTCGGGGTAAAAATCTCTTGTGCCTTTATAGGGCTGTGTTGAAAGAATCTGTGCGCACATACTATTGTGTCCTTTCGGGATAAATTAAAATAACTTATTGGTTTATATTATACCACAAGAGTACAGTCTTGTCAATTGTAAAAGCGCTGTTTTGCGCGTGTTTTCGAAAAGATCGGATCATTTCGTCTGACGAATTTTTAAAATTTTTTTGAGCCTTTGGCTTAAACTATTGACTTTGTTTTTTGGGGATGGTATAATTATTCTGTATGTTAATATCTTGCTCTGTGTAAGGTATCCGCTTTTGTTTGTTTTAGTGAGGGTTTAGAATTGCAAAAAATCAAAAAAACGGTAGATATGACCGAAGGACCGTTTCTCAAAAAAATGATAATGTTCGCCGTCCCGCTGGTTATATCGGGACTCCTGCAAAGCCTCTACAACGCCGCAGACCTGATAATAGTGGGATATTTCAGAGGTGACACTGCTGTCGCCGCGGTCGGCAGCACGGGCTCGATAACCAACCTCACCATCGCCCTGTTTATGGGTCTGTCGGTAGGCTCGGGTGTCGCCGTCGCGCATCACATCGGTGCAAAAGAACCCGAGGAGGTCAAAAAGGTCGCTCATACGTCGATACTTCTCTCTCTGGGACTCGGATTTGTGGTCTCTGCCGTGGGCTTTTTCTCAGCCGAGACATTGCTCGCATTTATGGATACGCCGTCCGAGGTGCTTCCTTATGCGGCTCTTTATATGCGCATAATTTTTCTCGGCGTTCCCGGATCTATGTTATATAACTATGCGTCGTCCATGATATGCTCCGCGGGAGATTCAAAGCGTCCGACTGTTTTTCTTGCGGTCTCGGGACTTGTGAACGTAATATTAAATGTCGTGCTGGTCACAGCTTTTGGAATGGGCGTTGACGGAGTTGCCATAGCCACGATCGCTTCGCAGTATCTGTCTGCATTGATGGCGATGATATATCTCTTTAAGACGAACGGTCCTCTCCGTATCTCGATAAGAGAGATGAGGTTAAGCATCTCAAAGGTGAAAAAGATACTCTACATAGGAATTCCCTCGGGAATACAGACGTCTCTCTTCTCTTTCTCCAACGTGATCATACAGTCTTCAATAAACAGCTTCGGCGATAACGTGGTAGCGGGATCGGCGGCAACCTCAAACATAGAGAACTTCGTCTACATTGCCATGAACGCAATATATCGCGTAGCTCTGACCTTTATAGGGCAGAACGTAGGTGCGAGAAAGTTTAAAAACATACGAAGGCTTACAATCTACAGTGCCATCATCGTGTCCACAATAGGCATAGGCAGTGCATTGCTGCTTGTAATATTCAGATATCCGCTTATACATCTGTACGTAAGCTCACCCGAGGCGGTCGATGCGGCAATAACACGATTTATGATTGTCATACCCACCTATTTTCTTTGCGGTCTTATGGATGTATTCTGCGGCGGATTGCGCGCGCTTGACAGGTCGGTAACCGCCATGATAATCTCTCTTCTCGGAGCGTGTGGTTTCAGGATACTCTGGATACAGACCGTGTTCAGATGGTATCCCACCCCCGTGACAGTATATATATCCTATCCCATATCGTGGATAATAACCGCCGGAGTTCAACTTGTATTTATGATATTCACGGCGCGCAAGCTTATACGAGACGACAGAGAAAGACAGAAAAGCGTGATTGATACAGGAGGAACAAAAGATGAGCTTATTCGAAGTTAAGGATCTGTCAAAGTCCTGCTCCGAGTGTTTTGGAATAGACAAAATCTCATTTGAAATACAAGAAAAAGGTGTTTACGGCTTCTTTGGAAAGAGCGGGTCGGGAAAAACTCTGCTCTCAATGCTTCTCGTAGGTATTTGCGAAGCGGATTCAGGGGCAATAATCTATAAGGAAAAAGATCTGTGCGAAAGCGAGGCGAAGGCGGCGCAGATAAAGCGCAAGATCGGATATGTTCCGGCACAGTCGGTGTTTCCCAACGATATGAGCGTCGAAGAGGTGCTTGATTTCACGGGAATGACAAAAAAAATTTCGCCCGACAAGCGCGCAAGGCAAATAAAAGAAGCGCTTACACTGACGGGGCTTGAGAATAAAGCGGAATTACTCGTCGAGTGTCTGACACCGTCCGAGAAAAAAAGGATGGCGTACGCGAATGCTTTGATCGGAAATCCCGACATTCTTATAATCGACGAGCCGATCACTGCCATTGATTCTGCTCAGAGGGACGAGATAAAAAAGCTTATCTCCATGCTCGGCAAAATGAAGGTTGTAATACTCTTTGCAAAGAATCCCACGGACATTGAGTCGCTTTGCAACTACGTAGGTATACTCGGAAACGGCGCTTTGCTTGTTTACGATTCGCTTGATGCCATGCTTGCAAAGCTGAATAAGACCGTAATGGCTCTGCTTCGGGTTAAGAAAAAGGGTTCCGATGTAACAGATATAATGCAGGCTTTGCGCGGCATAGACGGAATATCGGGAGTCAAAGAGGGAAACGGCACGGGTCTTATAACCGATATGGTATTGGATTGCAGTACCCGTGACGGAGTGCCGTCGGCGGTCAATGCAAAAATGACGGAGCTTGGTGTCGATGTCGTCTCTTTCAAATTTACAACGCTCGGAATTTCGGACGTGATGGATGCGCTTTGCGTTGACGGCGCGAGGGAGGTATGATATGGCGGCTGTATTTTTAAAAGAACTGAAAGCTCTTATCAGAAGTCTTCGCGGAATCATCAGCGTCACGGCGTTTGCCGTAGCGTCGGGAATCATCTTTACAGTCAACAATATCAGACTTGCCTATCCTAACATTGATGCGATAATAGCGCCCCTGTCTTTGTTCGCGGCATTGGCGATACCCGTCGTGTCCTGCTTTTCCGTGTGCGGAGAGCGAAAAAAAGGAACTGATATCTTTTTGGCTATGCTCCCGCTGACAAAAACGCAGATAATTTTGGGAAAGCTTGCGGCAAATGTCGTATTTTTCCTCATACCCACGGGAATAGTATGTCTCTATCCCATAATACTCGGATTTTTCGGCGATGCGGTTTATGCATATTCCTACATAGCCTTGCTTTTCCTACTTGTCTTTGAGGTGTTCGTAATATCCCTGTGTATGATGCTCTCCTCACTCTTAAAAAAGAGCTGGCAGGCACTCACGGCGGCGTATGCGACCATGGTCGTGCTCTTTCTGCTTGGTTCGTTCGCAATTATTTTCCCCCAACCCATATCACAGGCGTGCAGATTTATCTCTCCGTTCAGAAGATTTGATCCCATCGTTTACGGTAAACTTGACATATCGTCACTTGTTTTCTATTTGCTCTTTTCGGCATTTTTCATCTTTGTGTGTATCAAATATTCCGATTTAAAAAAGAAGGTCGGCAGATCAAAATTCAAGTTCTCACTGTCCTGTTCCGCGCTTGGCGTTGCCGTACTTGCAGTAAGCGTTGCTTCTGCCTTTCTGCCTTCGACTCTGCGCTGGGCAGATGTAAGCTCAAACAAGCTTTACGCAATAGACGCAAATACAAAGCAGTTCATGGATTCCTTGGATGAGGATGTTACACTTTATCTCATTGATACCGATTCGAGTGAGGAAAAGCTCGTCAGCTTTATTGAAAGATACTGCGACAGATCCTCGCACCTGGCCCTTGAGCGTGTAGATACCTCGAAGGATACCGAATTCAGGGCAAAATACGGTTTTAACGAGAGCGTAGATCTCAGCTTCTGCATCGTGGTAGAGGGCGCGCACCGCAACCGTATAATAAGTGCAGATGAGCTTTTCGTTTGGTATAATCCAAATTATCCCGACTTCGGGTATATGTCTGCGAGCGAGCTGCAGTATAACATATCATATATCGGCAGTAAGCTTGATCAGTATTACGCATATTATTCCCAAATGTCAAGCTCGGATAAGGCGCAGTATAATGAGTACATTAATATGTATCAATCGCTTTATTATATGTCTGCGAGATATCTTGACGCCGAGAACGCCTTCAACGCGGCAATAGATTACGTTACCGCCGACCTTATCCCCACTTTCTATTTTGTTTCGGGTCACGGAGAGAAGAATACCAATGCGGCACCTTTGGATATCACCAAGCTTGAAAAGATCCCGCCCGAGGCAGCAATGCTCTTCATCAATACGCCCGACAGCGATTACAGCGACACTGAGGTCGATATGCTTATTGATTATATGGACGGCGGAGGACGGTTGATAATATTTACCAACGAGGCGAATAACGGCATGCCCAATCTTTCAAGATTGCTTGCAAGTGTGGGACTTTCGGCAGACAGCACCGCGTTTGACGGAGAAGCCGGGGATATCGTTACGGCAACGGTAAATACGTCGTCAAGCGAGTTTTCGGCGCTTGCAACCAATGAAAGGCTTACGCTTGATATGATCGGTGCAAGTGCTATAGTTAAAGACACTTCAAACAGCTCACTCAAATACACCTCGCTTTTCAGCGTTGATATCGAGGAGGAGGTCGAGAGTGAGGACGGCGAGGGCGGAACGAATACCGAAACAAAGGTGGTCACAAAGGATATCGGAGTTTCGGTAACCGAAAATTCCGAGCCTATGCTCATCTGGGTAAGTGCCTCCGATACCTTCAACAGAAGCACGGATGACATGGACGAGGACGAGCAGACGCAGTATTCAATAGCGGTAAGCTGTCTGAGATACATGGTAGCTTCCATGTCCAAGACATTCGTGAGTGCCGTTCCCGAGGTCGAACCTGCAGAATACGACATTTCGACGTTATTGAGCGTAGACGAGAGTGACGTGAGCCTTGTGGGAACCGTGGTGATCGGAGTGATACCTTTCGTTCTGCTTGCCGCAGGTCTGTTCAATATCTATTTTAGAAAAAAGAAGGGAAGACAGATTGTCTGACATTTTATGTTGAGGTGAAATATGACCAATAAGGAAAAATTTATAGAGATATACAACGCATGCATAACGCGCGAGGGTGCGGATAAATTTCTTGAATATCTTTGCGAAAAGACCGATTTCTTTTCCGCCCCTGCAAGTACGCGCTTTCACGGCGCATACGAGGGTGGCTTGCTCGAGCACAGTCTGAACGTATACGAGTGCCTTTGCGATTACGTAAAACATTCAAGATTTTGCGAGAAGCACGGCTTTTCGTTCAGCGAGGAGTCCATGGCTATCGTGGCTTTGCTTCACGACGTCTGCAAGACGAATTTTTATAAGACCGAGATGCGCAACGTGAAAAAGAACGGCGTATGGGAGAGCGTGCCATATTATACCATAGAGGACAATCTTCCTTACGGACACGGTGAAAAGTCTGTCTATATAATTTCGGGTTTTATGCGCCTGACACGCGATGAGGCGTTCGCCATCCGATATCACATGGGATTTTCGGGCACCGAGGATGCTAATCAGGTCGGCAGAGCCCTTGAGATGTTCCCGCTTGCCTTTGCGCTTTGTATGGCAGATATGGAAGCATCTTTTTACATAGAGGGAAGTCCTCAAAAATAAGATATCAAGGAGCAGATTTATGAGCAAGATCTCTTATCCCACACCGCATATAGATTCTACCCCCGATAAGATAGCCAGGACCGTGCTTATGCCAGGAGACCCCAAGCGAGCCGAGTATACGGCAAATAAGTTTTTGGAGAATGCCGTACTGTTCAATGATGTGCGCGGAGTCCGCGGATATACGGGTATGTGGAAGGGCGTTCCGGTATCGGTAATGGCAAGCGGAATGGGTATGCCGTCGATCGGTATATACAGTTATGAGCTTTATAACGCATTCGGAGTTGAAAACATAATCAGAATAGGCTCGGCAGGCTCTATGTGCGAGGACGTAAAGGTTCGCGATATAGTTATTGGTATGGGTGCGTGTACAGACTCGTCATACGGTTGCCGATTCGGACTTGACGGTATCTTTGCTCCTATCTGCGATTATTCGCTTTTGGAAAAGACAGTGGAGATAAGTCGCCAAAAGAAGCTTAACATTCACGTTGGAAATCTTCTTTCTTCCGATTTCTTCTACGACGACGATCCCGAACGTAAGACTGCTTGGAAAAAGATGGGTGTACTTGCGGTCGAGATGGAAGCGGCGGCTCTCTATATAAACGCGGCCAGGGCGGGCAAGCGAGCACTCGCCATTTGCACGGTATCCGACTCGGACACTTATGGCGATATGCTTTCCGCAGAGGAGAGAGAAACCACCTTCGACGAGATGATAGAGCTTGCGCTTGATGTAGCTATCGCTTGTAACTGACGGCTATGAGAGCAAAAAGAGTTTTTTTGACGGTGCTTGACAGCGTGGGCGCGGGAGCGATGCCCGACGCCGCCCACTTTGGCGATGACGGCTCAAATACGCTGAGAAGCGTTTGGCAAACCGGCAATCTTGATGTTGGAAATCTCAAACGCTTGGGCATTGGAAATATTGAAGGCCTTGATTTTCTCGGCAGGACCGATGCGCCCATGGCGGCAGTTGCGCGAATGTGTGAGAGATCGCTCGGCAAGGATACTACCGTGGGACATTGGGAGATAGCGGGAGTCATTTCAAATTCGCCTCTGCCTACGTTTCCCGATGGGTTCGGTGATGATATTCTTCAAACGGTGAAAAAAATATCGGGCAGAGAGCTGCTTTGCAACCGCCCGTATTCGGGAACTGCCGTTATAGAGGATTACGGTAGAGAGGCAAAAGAAAAAAATGCAATAATAATCTATACCTCTGCGGACAGCGTTCTTCAGCTTGCCGCACAGGTCAACGGTGTTATGGAGCTCGGTGAGCTTTACTGCGTCTGCGAAGAGCTTCGTGCCGAGCTCGCAGGAGAGCAAAACGGAGTAGGACGAATAATAGCGCGTCCGTATATCGAGGATGGGTGCGGCAGATTCAGACGAACCGCCGACAGGCGCGACTATTCGCTTGCGCCGCCGAGAACAGTGCTTCCCGAGGCTGTAAAGGCGGCGGGAAAGGACTCGATAGCCGTCGGTAAGATAAGTGATATTTTTGCAGGTGTCGGATTTACAGAGACGGCACGAACACACTCCAACCGAGAGGGTATGGAGCTGACAGAGGCATATATGTACAGGGATTTTGGGGGGCTGTGCTTTACGAATCTTGTGGATTTCGATATGCTTTGGGGGCATCGCCGCGATGCAGACGGATACGCGCGCGGACTTTCGGATTTTGATGAATGGCTTGGCAGAGTTTTGCCGAAACTTCGCGATGATGACGTCCTGATGATCACCGCAGATCACGGATGCGATCCATGCTATACAAGAACTACCGACCATACCAGAGAATACACCCCGCTCATCGTGTACGGCAAGCAGATAGCTCCGGTAAATTTCGGTACGCGCGACAGCTTTGCCGATATAGCGGCAACTGTTGCAAAGATGCTCGGAGTGAATTTTGACACACCGGGAAAGGCGCTTGAGCTTTAAAATTTTTGAGGTGCTTATGAAAACAGATGTAAAAGAGCTTATGATGGCGGCGGAGATGGCAAGAAAGGCATCTTACTCTCCCTATTCCGAGTTTTCCGTCGGAGCGGCTTTGCTCTGCTCCGACGGAAAAATATACGAGGGGTGCAATATTGAAAACGCTTCTTTCACTCCCACCTGCTGTGCCGAGCGCGTGGCGGTCTTTAAGGCGGTGTCTGAAGGCAGACGCGATTTTGAGGCTTTGGCGATAGTGGGAGGTAAGAAAAACGCGAGCGAGCGCGGATTTTGCTATCCGTGCGGCGTTTGCAGGCAGGTACTCGCTGAGTTTTGCGACAGCGAGTTTCGCATATTTTCAGGTAACGGAAACAAAGAGGTGCTTGAGCTTACGCTCGGAGAGTTGCTTCCGTATACATTCAATTTGAAAACGGATGGAGAAAATGAAGGATCAAACTAAAAAAAAGCTGATATATATTCGTTATATATTGCCGCCGATACTCATATTTCTTTTGGCGGTAATTGCTTTTATTCCGGCATACAGATATGCCGAATCGGGAGCGGCAAGAGAGCCGATATCCCTTGCGGCGCTTATCGCAAATTCATTTGATTACGGGCGTACCGTGCTTTTTGCTACGGCGAATCCAACCGTGGGCGAGACGGCATTCTCAAAAATTTTGCTGACTCTTGCTATAGTATTCATTTGTCTGTATCTGGTCGCACTTGTAGTCGCCATATGGTCATGCGCGGTCGCTCTTAAGCTCTTCATGTCCGACGATGAGGAGGGAGCGGAGCGCTCAAGAACTCTTTTCATAACCTTTTTTCAAAACAGAATCGTACTTACTGCGGCAGAAGCTCTGGTGCTTCCGCTGATGACCTTTGCGTATCTTATGCCGGCTGTGTATTCGCATACACTGGGGCTTAAGGTGAGCCTTGATCTCTCCGCACCCGACGGATTGATATTCGGTGTGATCTTTATGGTCACCACAGGTATTCTGTCGGCTGTAACGGCACATTACGAGCGCAGATTCGATGCGGATGTTTTCAAAAAGCGCCGACCGTTCGGCGTGAGTGATCGGCAGGAAGATGAGAGGGAAGAATATGAATCGCTCTTTGATACGAGCGAAGATGACGAGGTCAGCAGCGAGCTTCGCAAAGAGCAGGCAGAGCGTATACGCATACTCTTGAATAAGAAAGACGAAGAAAACGATAAGTAGATAATAACAGAAGGAAATCATAATGGCAGAAATTACACAATTAGGCGAGCGCTATCTTTGCGCAAAGCGCAGATTGTTTGATATTTATTATTCGGAGCTGAATCCGCCTCAGCGCGAGGCGGTATTTACCGCAAACGGCTCCTTGCTCGTGCTTGCGGGAGCGGGAAGCGGAAAAACCACGGTGCTTGTAAAGAGAATAGTTTTTCTTGTCAAATACGGAAATGCGTATTTTAGCGACTATATACCGCACAATCTTACCGAGGCACACGTATCCGAGTTAGAGCGTGCGGCGGGCGCCCCGCGAGAGACCATAGAGGAGATACTGCCTGAGTTTATATCGGCACCATGTGCTCCGTGGCAGATGCTTGCCATTACCTTTACAAATAAGGCGGCAAATGAGATCAAGAATCGGCTTTGCTCTGCTATGGGTGATGACGAAAGTGCAAAGAGCATATGGTCCGGTACATTTCACTCGGTATGTATGAGAATACTTCGAAGCTACGGAGAGCTGATGGGATATTCTCAGGGCTTTGCAATATATGATGCAAACGACACCAAGAGTGCAGTTGCCTCGGTGATGAAAAGTCTGAATATCGATGAAAAGGCCCTTCCGATAAAGTCGGTCATAAGCGAGATAAGCCGAGCAAAGGACAACCTTCTCACACCCGAGGATTACGAGCTTGAATATGAGGCGCACGATTTTCGCCGTAAGCAGATAGCAAAAGTTTACAGGGCTTACCAAGCGCATCTTAAAAATTCAAACGCGCTTGATTTTGACGATATCATAATGCAAACGGTATTCCTGCTTCGCGACCACAAGGACGTGCGCGAATATTATCAGAATAAATTCAGGTATGTATCTGTCGACGAGTTTCAGGATACCAACCACGCACAGTTTACCCTGACGGCACTCCTGTGCGGCGGGCATAAAAATATTATGGTAGTAGGTGATGATGACCAGAGTATTTACCGTTTCCGCGGAGCTGTGATAGACAACATACTCGGTTTCGACCGCAAATATAAAAATACGAGGGTAATAAAGCTTGAACAGAATTATCGCTCTACCTCTGTCATACTCGACGCTGCAAACGCAGTCATCGCAAAGAATCAGGGGAGAAAGGGAAAAAATCTTTGGACCGACCGCAAGGACGGCTCAAAGATAAGTCTTAAGCTTTGTGATGAGCAAAATTCCGAGGCGAGATACATAATTGAGAAGATATCCGCGCTTGTTGCGGCGAAAAAATACAGTTTTCGGGATTGTGCGATACTGTACAGGACCAACGCGCAGTCCAACATAATCGAGCGAAGCTTTGCCAAGAGCGGAATACCGTACAGAATGCTCGGAGGTCTGCGTTTTAACGACCGAAAAGAAATACGCGACATCGTGGCGTATCTGCAGTTTATCGTGAATCCTGCCGACAGCGAGCGAATGAAGCGAATAATCAATGAACCGAAGCGCGGAATAGGAAATACCACTGTTGAGGGAATATTGGCAATAGCGCGCGAGGAGGAGACAGGCGTATTTGAGGTCATGCAGAACGCCGACAACTACACAGCACTTTCGAGAAGTGCATCAAAGCTGAAGGTCTTTGCCGGTATTATATCCTCTTTGCGTGCACTTCTCGACACCGACATCTCTCTTGAAGCCTTCGTAAATCAGGTGCTCGACCGAAGCGGATACAGGCAGATGCTTATAGACGCAGGGGAAGAAGATAAGGAGAGACTTGAAAATATCGAAGAGTTCATTTCGGGCGTGATAGAATACGAAAAGGCTATGAAAAACGAGGAACAAGAGCCGACACTTATCGGATTTCTCGAGGAAAACGCGCTGGTTTCCGATGTCGACAGGTACGACGAAACGGCAGACGCCGTCGTCATGATGACCGTACACTCGGCAAAGGGACTTGAATTTCCCGTAGTATTCCTACCCGGTATGGAGGACGGACTTTTCCCGGGTATGCAGGCAGTGCTCGGCGACGCCTCCGAGCTTGAGGAAGAACGCAGACTCGCTTACGTTGCGTTGACGCGCGCCAAGGATATGATATTTATAACTCATACGAAAAACAGAATGCTTTACGGTCGCACGTCGTACAATCCAATATCACGATTTGTTGAGGAGATACCTGCCGAGCTTATCGACGAAGAGCTCGCTTATACTCCGAGAAGCGATTTTTCAAGAGCGGGCGGTTATTATTCCGATTCACCGAGATCTTATATAACCGATTCGCGTATTACTATGTCAGATACCCGAGCGCACACGGCAAATGATTACTTCGGCTCTGACACCCGAAAGAGCGCACCAAAGCCCGCACTTGATTTCAAGGAGGGCGACAGAGTTTATCATATGACCTTCGGACCGGGAGAGATACTGTCGGCAAATCCGATGGGTGCGGACGTGCTTTATGAGGTAATATTCGATAAAGTCGGAACCAAGAAGCTGATGGGGACGTACGCAAGGCTGAAAAAGCTCTTATAAATCGAGTGGGAGGCTCCCCATTAGTTGAGTAGCCGACCTCTCACACCGCCGTGCGTACAAAAGAGTTGACCGGAGGACAGCATCTGCATAATTTGCGGCGTATCTTTTAAAATACGCACTCACTCACCACTGTATACCGTGGTGTAACATCCGGCATATGGCAATAACAAATAGGTAAAGAAACAGACCACTGCAAATCCTATCTCTTGCTTGAGATGGACCTTGTCAGTGGTCTGAATGCTTTCTTTGCCGGAAAGCCTTGATTTTTATTTTGTCCTTTTCGCAGTTCCGGCATGATCACTTTGTAATGTAAAAATTCGTAATGTTACGAATAGATCTTAATGATCTCTTCCGCCATTTCACGCTTGGAAATGCAACGGTCCATTGCTTGCTTTTCTATGTACCGGTGTGCATCCGTCTCGGTCATCTTGAGATGCTCTATAAGGATCCATTTCGCATGGTTGACGATACGGATCTCCTGCATCTTCTCTTCCGTAGACATAGTCTTTTTCTCGAATTTTTTTAGGCGCTCTCTTGTCGCGATCATCCAATCGATCGCCTGTGATATGATGGGCTTTGAAGTCGGCTTCGAGAGTACGTATACACCGTATTCGGCAACCTTGTTATACATTGCGGAATAAAGGTCCGAGCGCACCATCAAAAGAGCCACCGAGGTCTTCAGACCCGAAAGGTCGATCGCAAATCTGGCGCCCGAATCGTCGGGAAGGGGAGAGTTGATAACGATAAAGTCATAGTCTCGTTCCGCCATGGCACGCCTCGCGGAATTTACGCTCGTTTCGATACGGATCGGGTCAAATTTATATTCGGGGAGTAATGGTATAAGTGCTGAATTGAAAGCGTCTGAGGCAGATACGACCAAAACGCTGTATGTTTGTTCCTCTATGTTCACACTACTCCCTCCTTTGCCTGAAATTGTTTATACGGTATCAGCCGAGTTTTTGACTGTAAAGCTCTATGATCTGATTGGGCAGATATTTTTTAATGAAGTCGCTCTTCTTCATAACAGAGATAGCTTCATCGAGAGAAGAGGGAAGCATCTTGAATTTAGCGAGAGTTTCCTTGTCCGACTTGAAAAAGTTGATATCAGCCGCAGGAGGTGGAGTCAGCTTATTGAGAATACCGTACATTCCCGCATAGATCAGCAGAGCAAAGGCAAGATAGGGATTTGCCGTGGGGTCGGGAGAACGAAGCTCAACACGCTTTTGCTCGTAGACTGCGGCAGGTACGCGAAGAAGCTGAGAACGGTTTTCCTCAGACCAGGAAATATAAGACGGAGCTTTATTCGAGCCGAAACGCGCATATGACGCCTCGGTCGGATTGAAAAAGGCGGTCATCTCGGGAACGAAACGGAGAATACCTGCAATAATATAATGCAGGAGTTCCTCGTTTGTATCGCTGCGTGCCGAAATATTTATATGGAATCCGTTTCCCGCTTTATTCTTGAGTGGCTTGGGCGAGAAATCCGCCCAAAGACCGTTTCTGCCGGAAACGGTCTTCACTACAGTCTCAAAAGTCTGAGTATTGTCGGCGGCTGAGAGTGCATCGGAGTAACGAAAGTCTATCTCGTTTTGTCCGGGTCCTTCCTCATGATGAGAACTTTCCGGACGTATGCCCATCTGCTCAAGCGTCAGACAGATCTCTCGGCGAACATTCTCGCCCCTGTCCTCGGGAGCAATATCCATATATCTCGCCTCATCATAGGGAATAAGAGTTTTGTTTCCGACCTCATCCATTTTGAAAAGATAAAATTCAAGTTCCGGTCCGAAATCAAACGTAATACCCTCAGCTTTGGCATAGTTGATCGCTTTTATCAGAATACTTCTTGTGTCGCCGTCAAACACACGTCCGTCGGGATGTGAGATCGTGCAGAACATACGCACGACACGTCCGTGCTCCGGGCGCCAGGGAAGAACCGTGAGTGTGGACGGATCGGGATGCAGTATCAAGTCGGAGTGAGTTTCGTCCCCAAAGCCTCGGATTGCGGATGCATCGAACGCGATACCATCCTTGAAGGCACGAGGAAGCTCACTCGGCATAATTGAGATATTTTTTTGTTTGCCGTAGATATCGCAAAACGCAAGACGGATAAACTTAACGTCTTCCTCCTTGACATATTGCAGTACTTCCTCTGCTGAATACTTCATGATCCTACCTCTCTTTAAGTTAATTTGCTACGTACATTTGTTTATATGGATTTTTTGTATCGGGTGTTACCACCGTAAACTGTGAGCTTGAAATTTCACTTTCCCGACAACCGAACAGCGCACAGTATTCGGCGACGTATTCCTTGATCGCCTTCATATCTTCGGCGTCTGCCGGTCTTGTGCGGACCTGACTCGGAAAACGTATGTCCTTACAGTCGGAACGAAGTATCATTTTTCCGCCGTGCATTCCCGTGCAGGGGAAATTGCTGACGATTGGCTTGTCGTCGTCTGTAAGACCGAGCACGACGATAACGCCGCCTGCCTGATACTCTCCGAGGAAGCTGCCTGCCTTACCGCCGATGACGATCACGGGGATCTTATCTTTATATTCCTTCATGTGAATACCTGCGCGGTACCCGGCATTTCCTTTTACGTAGATCCTGCCGCCTCTCATCGCGTATCCTGCGGCGTCGCCGATGTTTCCTTCAATTACGATTGAGCCCTCATTCATCGTATCTCCTACGGCGTCCTGCGCGTTTCCCTTGACGCAGATCTTTGCGCCGTTGAGATAAGCACCGAGCGCGTTTCCCGGAGTACCGCTGATAGTGATGCTTTTGTTCGACATACCGGCGGCAATGAAACGCTGACCGAGGCAATTTGTTATTTCGAATTCAGTTGCGTCTTTTCTGAGAGCCTCATTCAATGCAGCATAATCAAGCTCTTTTGCATCTATATGTACCATTATACCACACCTCCGAGAATTTTTCCACGTTTATTTTGTGAAAATGCAAATAATGTCGGATTTTTTTTCAAAATATCGAAGTTTATTGAGTCAAGCGGGATCTTTTCGCGAATGAGCGAGGTGTAAATACCCGCACGTTCGACCTGTCCGATAAGAATAAATCCCGTCAAAAGGTTATCCCTGGTAAAGAGACGTTTGAGATAACTGTCTCCTTTTTCCTCATACATCTCACCGCCGTCGCTCTCTGTGAAATAGCTTCCGGCAGTGATCGTGTGCAGACCAAAGAAACCTATGGAGTTCATGGGAATGGCTTTGTCGAAAACTTCGTTTCCGCCGGCCATATTCACGCCTGCGGTGTGCCCCTGCATATAAGCATTGGGAAGGATCGCGAGTACACGGCGCTCACCGAAAGAAATATCCATGCCCTCGGTGCAGTCTCCGGCGGCATAAATGTCCGCGACAGATGTCTTCATCCTCTCATCAACAAGTATTCCGCGGTTGACCTCGCCGCCAAGCTCCTTAACAAGAGCGGTGTTTGCGCGGACGCCGACAGCCATTACGAGAATATCGAAATCAACGGTCGCACCGCTCTTCATCGCGGCTCTGTTTCCGACAAACTCTGTTACGGTATCCGCAAGCATAAACTTTATACCGTTTTCCTCAAGACATGTTTGCATCATTGTTGCACATTCGTCGTCGAGTATGCTGGAAAGTACTCTCGGAGCGAGGTCACAGACCGTGATGGATGCAACACGGTCGCGGATGCCTTCTGCACATTTAAGTCCTATAAGTCCCGCACCGACGATCAGTACGCGGCTTTGCTTTTCAAGAGCTTTTTCAAGTGCGAGAGTGTCGTCCAGAGTCATGAAGGAAAACTTATTCTCAACCGTTTCCAACCCTTTTATAGGTGGAACGAAGGGAGAAGAACCGGTTGCCACGCATACCGAGGTATATGGGAGAGACGTTTGATCGTCCAGAATTACTTTTTTTGATCTGCTGTCAATTTTCGTTGCTTTCTTTCCGTAAAGGACCTTGCATCCGTTCGCTTCATAAAAGCCTTGATCTCTGTACTCCATTTTACCGAGTGTCGTCTTGCCTTCAAGGTAATAAGAGATAAGAGGACGGCAGTAAACCGCATGATTCTCTTCCGAAATTACCGTGATCTGAGAAACTTTGTCAATGCTTCTTATACCTTCGATACATCCGACGGCGGCGACACCGTTACCGATAACGACGTATTCAGCCATTACTCATCACCTCTTTCCTCATAGACGATGGCGTTATTGGGACAGCCCGCTACGCAGGCGGGGGTACCGCAGGAATTCTGCAGGCAAAGCTCGCACTTTTGCATAACGCCGCTCTCATTTGCCGCAAGCGAGCCATAGGGACAGACCAAAATGCAGGTGTAGCATCCGACGCATTTTGTTTTGTCGATGCGGATAACTCCGTCAACGTGGGAGATCGCTCCGGCAATACAGCTTTTAACGCAGATAGGATCCTCACAATGGCGGCAGGACACTGCGTATGAGATCTTTTCGTCGCCTTCAATATGGATGCGAGGGAATATGGGCTTGCCCTTGAGAGCCTCTGCCATATTTTTTTTGCCCGAATTGGCAAATGCACAGTTATATTCACAAAGATGGCATCCGAGACACCATTTTTCATTTACATAAACACGTTTCATAAAATCACCTTCTTATTACTCACCCGCATGGAAAATGCCGAGTATCTGAAGCTCTTTATCGGTAAGACCCACGCCCCTGAGCATCAAGCGGTTTCCGCGCAGTGCCTCGATGGAATTTATACCCATACCGCCCATCAGTTCCTTGATCTCATGCTGCCAAGCGCGCATAAGATTTACCAGGCGCTGATATCCGAGGTCGGGATTGAGGCGCTTTACAAGCTCGGGGCGTTGTGTTGCAATACCCCAGTTGCACTTGCCCGTCTGGCATGTACGGCACAGGTGACATCCGAGTGCGAGCAGTGCCGCCGTTGCAATGTAGCAGGCATCGGCACCGAGTGCGACAGCTTTTACAACATCGGACGCCGAGCGTATGCTTCCGCCTACCACGAGGGATACGTTATTTCGGATTCCTTCGTCGCGCAGACGCTGGTCGACCGAGGCGAGCGCAAGCTCTATCGGTATACCGACGTTGTCGCGTATTCTCGTGGGTGCCGCACCCGTACCGCCTCGGAAGCCGTCGATGGCGATGATATCCGCACCGCTTCGTGCAATTCCGCTTGCAATTGCGGCAATGTTATGCACCGCCGCAACCTTGACTATGACGGGCTTTTTATATTCGGTCGCTTCCTTCAAAGAATATACGAGCTGTCTGAGGTCTTCGATAGAGTATATGTCGTGGTGCGGGGCAGGGGAGATGGCATCAGAGCCTTCGGGGATCATTCGGGTACGCGATACGTCACCGACTATCTTAGTGCCCGGCAGATGTCCTCCGATACCGGGCTTTGCACCCTGTCCCATTTTGATCTCAACAGCCGCACCTGCTTTCAGGTACTCCGCGTGCACGCCGAAACGTCCCGAGGCGACCTGTACGACGGTGTTCTCACCGTAAACGTAGAAATCTTCGTGAAGTCCGCCTTCACCCGTGTTGTAGAGAATACCGAGCTCACGCGCCGCGCGTGCAAGACTCTCGTGAGCGTTGTAGCTGATGGAGCCGTAACTCATAGCCGAGAACATCATCGGCATTGAGAGCTCCAGCTGAGGAGGAAGCTTGCAGACAAGCTTTCCGTTCGCATCTCTTTCTATTCTATCCGGCTTTTTGCCGAGAAATACCTTGGTTTCCATCGGCTCGCGGAGCGGGTCGATCGGCGGGTTTGTAACCTGGGATGCATTGATCAGTATCTTATCCCAGTAAACCGGCAACGGCTTTGGATTGCCCATGGAAGAGAGAAGTACCGCGCCGCTTCCCGCTTGCTTGTATACTTCATTGATAGTGTCCTGTTGCCAGTTTGCGTTCTCGCGCAGTTGACAGTCGCTCTTTACTATCTTAAGAGCACGTGTGGGGCAGAGAGAAACGCAACGCTGGCAGTTTACGCACTTCGACTCGTCGCTGAGCATTATTTTGCGTTCCTTGCTATATGAATGTACTTCGTTTGCACATTGTCGCTCGCATACGCGGCAGGTTATACATCTGTTATCGTTTCTGATAACTTCAAATTCGGGGTATATAAAATTAACAGCCATCAAAAGCAACCTTCCTTTACATTTATAATAACGGGCTCACCGCCTGCGGGTGCCCAAATGTTTTCCGCGTTCGGCTCCATTACGCGAATGGCTGCCTCCTCACTCGCAATAAAGACCTTGTTGCCCTTTTCGCCAACCACCATTGAGCGGAGCTTGAGACGGTCGTTAAGAGCCATCAGACCTCCGTCGTATCCGAGAACGATTGAGAAGGGACCGGTGACGAGCAGACTCGGGAAAAGCGTGCGCAGATAAATGTGTTTTTCCTTATCTTCAAGATCCGTCTTGTTTGCGATCGTGCTCCAGAATGGAGCGGCAACTACGCTTGCCGCTTCGCCGAGTGTCAGTTTCTGAACGCGAACAAGGTAATCAAATATGTATGTAATTACCTCGGTATCGGTCTGGAGATTGCATTTATAGCCGAACATTTCGATGAATCTTCTGTTTGCATCGTAAGAGGATATCTCTCCGTTGTGGACGATGGAATAGTCGAGTAAAGTGAAGGGATGCGCACCGCCCCACCATCCGGGCGTGTTTGTCGGGTATCTGCCGTGAGCTGTCCACGAATACCCTTCGTATTCATCCAATCTGTAAAACTCGCCGACGTCCTCGGGAAATCCGACGGCTTTAAAGGTGCCCATGTTCTTTCCACTCGAGAATACGTATGCGCCGGGCATTTCGGTATTTATCTTCATTACGGTACGAACGACGAATTCTTTTTCATCCAGCTGCATCGAGTCAAGAACAGATTTGAGAGGTGAGACGAAATATCTCCATATAATGGGCTCGTCAGTGATCGCGGGGATCTTGCGCGTGGGCATGATCTCGGATTTCACTATTTCAAATCTTTCCTTTAAAAATACTTCGCAGTTTTTTCTCGTTGCGCGCTCATCAAAGAAGAAGTGAAGAGCGTACAGATCCTTGTATTCAGGATAGATACCGTATGCGGCAAATCCGCCGCCAAGACCGTTGGAGCGGTCGTGCATGGGCTTCATAGCTTCAATGATCGGCCTGCCTGACATCCTCTCGCCGTCCTTGGCGATAACTGCTGCTATGGCGCACCCCGAGGGGATACGTACTTGACCTTCTTTTAACATAGTATTTAACCAATGCCTTTCTTAAACAAAAAACAAGGCGCTCACTGACATACGGCTCTTGCCGAAGTCTATGAACGCCTTTGCTCATCTGCAAGTATTATAACACGAAACTTGCATATTGTCAAGGCATTTTCGGGAAAAATTTCGAATTTTGCAAGATTTTTAAAAAAATTTTTCAAAAACCTCTTGACAAATGGTTTTGCATGGTGTATAATGTGTCGTGTCAAGGGCAAAGGCGTCTTTGAAGGGTAATACCTGTCAGATTTGTCTTTGCCTTTTATGTTTTTTAACATTGAGGAGGGTAAGCTGTTATGTCATATGTTGATGAGGTAATAGATCAAGTAATCAAGCAAAATCCGAATGAGCCCGAATTCCATCAGGCAGTAAAAGAGGTTTTGGAGTCCATCAGAGTAGTTGTTGAGCAGAATGAGGAGCAGTTCAGACGCGATGCGCTTCTTGAGCGTATTTGCAATCCCGAGCGCCAGATCAAGTTCCGCGTGCCGTGGATCGATGATAAAGGTCAGGTGCACGTCAACACCGGATACCGCGTACAGTTTAACAGTGCGATCGGTCCGTACAAGGGTGGTCTGAGACTTCACCCTTCGGTTAACCTCGGTATCATTAAATTCCTCGGTTTCGAGCAGATCTTCAAGAACTCGCTCACGGGTCTTCCCATTGGCGGAGGCAAGGGCGGTTCGGATTTCGACCCCAAAGGCAAATCAGACAGAGAGGTTATGGCATTCTGCCAGTCCTTCATGAACGAGCTTTATAAATATATCGGAGCAAACACCGACGTACCCGCAGGTGATATAGGTACGGGCGCACGTGAGATCGGATATATGTACGGTCAGTACAAGAGGCTCACAGGTCTTTTCGAAGGCGTTCTTACAGGTAAGGGTATTCCTTACGGCGGTTCTCTTGCGAGAACCGAAGCAACCGGTTACGGTCTGCTTTATTTGACAGAAGAAATGCTTAAGTGCCACGATGTGGATATCAAGGGAAAGACAGTGGCTGTTTCTGGCGCAGGAAACGTTGCGATATACGCAATTCAGAAGGCCGAGCAGATGGGCGCAAAGCCTGTTACCTGCTCCGATTCCACCGGTTGGGTATACGATCCCGACGGAATCGATGTTGCAGCACTTAAGGAGATCAAGGAAGTCAAGAGACAGAGACTTACCGAATACAAGAAGTACAGACCCAATTCCGAGTACCACGAGGGCAAGGGTGTATGGACTGTCAAGGTTGATATCGCACTTCCTTGTGCAACTCAGAACGAGCTTGATCTTGATGACGCAAAGGCATTGGTTGCAAACGGCGTAATCGCAGTTTGCGAGGGAGCAAATATGCCGACTACCGCAGAGGCAACCAAGTACTTCCAGGATAACGGTGTTTACTTCGTTCCCGGAAAGGCAGCAAACGCAGGCGGAGTAGCAACTTCGGCTCTTGAGATGTCGCAGAACAGCGAACGTCTCTCGTGGAGTTTTGAAAAGGTAGACAGCGAGCTGAAGAATATTATGGTTCGTTTGTATCATAATGTTGACGATGCGGCAAAGAAATACGGCTTTGAAGGAAACTATGTTGTCGGTGCGAACATTGCGGGCTTTGAGAAGGTCGTCAGCGCGATGAATGCTCAGGGTATTGTTTAAGCTGAATAATAAAGAGTGAATAAGTAAAAGGCAAAGGCGTCTTTCTTGTGTAAAAGCAGGGGAGACGCCTATAATATTTTAAGGACACTTTATAAAGGAGAAATATATTATGGCAACTGTAAAAGAACAATTCGGAAGTCTGGTTTTTGATGACAGAGTTATGAAGGCAAGCCTTGATTCTAAGGTTTATGCTTCGCTCAAAAAGACCATTGATGAAGGAAAGGAGCTTGATCTTACAGTAGCGAACGCAGTCGCCGCTGCTATGAAGGATTGGGCGGTTGCACAAGGCGCTACCCACTATACACACTGGTTCCAACCTCTTACGGGCGTAACTGCGGAAAAGCACGATAGCTTTATCACCCCCGCTCCTGACGGCGGCGTGATCATGGAATTCTCGGGCAAGGAGCTCATAAAGGGCGAACCCGATGCATCCTCTTTCCCCTCGGGCGGACTCAGAGCCACCTTTGAAGCGAGAGGATATACCGCATGGGATCCTACATCCTATGCATTTATAAAGGGCAAAACACTTTGTATTCCCACCGCATTCTGTTCTTATGGCGGTGAGGCGCTTGACAAAAAGACCCCGTTGCTCCGTTCCATGGAGGCACTCAACGTACAAGCTCTTCGTATTCTTCGCCTCTTCGGTAACGACTCGGTAAAGCGTGTCACCAGCAGTGTAGGTCCCGAGCAGGAATATTTCTTGGTTGACAGAGAAATGTACAACAAGAGAAAAGATCTCGTATATACGGGACGTACCCTTTTCGGTGCAAAGCCTCCTAAAGGTCAGGAGATGGACGATCACTATTTCGGAGTTATAAAGCCTCGCGTTGCCGCTTATATGGATGACCTAAACCAAGAGCTTTGGAAGCTCGGTATACTTGCCAAAACCGAGCATAACGAGGTTGCTCCCGCACAGCACGAGCTGGCACCTATTTATACCACAACAAATATCGCTACCGACCACAACCAGCTTACAATGGAGATCATGCAAAAGGTCGCATCCAGGCATGGACTTGTTTGTCTGCTTCACGAAAAACCTTTCGCGGGAGTTAACGGTTCGGGCAAGCACAACAACTGGTCTATAGCGACCGACGCTGGACAAAATCTTCTCTCTCCCGGAGAAACACCCTACGAGAACGCACAATTTCTTCTGTTCCTTTGTGCGGTGATCAAGGCGGTAGACGATTATCAGGATCTTCTCAGGATTTCGGTTGCCACCGCAGGCAACGATCACCGTCTCGGTGCAAATGAAGCACCTCCCGCTGTAGTTTCCATCTTCCTTGGCGATGAGCTGAATGCAGTTCTTGAAGCAATCGAGAACGATACACCTTATCAAGGCGCGGCTAAGACCACGATGAAGCTCGGAAGCGACGTTCTTCCAAAGTTCAACAGAGATACTACAGACCGTAACCGTACATCTCCGTTTGCTTTTACCGGCAACAAGTTCGAGTTCCGTATGCTCGGTTCCTCCAACAGCATCGCTTGCGCAAACATTATGCTTAATGCAGCAGTTGCAGAGTCGCTGAAGATATACGCAGACCGTCTTGAGGGTGCAGAGGATTTCGAGAATACACTTCATGATATGATCAAGAAGACCATCAAGGATCATAAGAGAATTATCTTTAACGGCAACGGATACGACGATTCCTGGATCAAGGAAGCGACCGAAAAGAGAGGACTTTGCAACTATCGGACTACTGCAGATGCTGTACCTCATCTGCTGGACAAGAAAAACATGGATATGCTTACTTCTCACAAGGTATTTACCGAGGCAGAGTTGAAGTCCCGTTATGAGATCACACTTGAGAACTATTGCAAGACGGTTATCATCGAAGCAAACACTATGGTGGATATGGCGAAGAAGCAGATTCTTCCCGCAGTAAGCAGCTATTCAAGTGACCTTGCCGAGACGATAAGCAAAAAGCTTGCTCTCGGAAATGACATTCCCTGCAGCTACGAAAAGGGAACCGTAAAGAAGCTTTCGCTCCTTTGCGATAAGATCGCCGAGGCAACGGAGATCCTTGAAGGAGTACTTGTAAAAGTTAAATCTGCAGAATCGATCGGAGAGGAATCGGTATCGGTTCGCGATATGCTTCTTCCCGCAATGAGCGAACTTCGTGTCGCTTGCGACGAAGCTGAAACAGCAACTTCGGAGAAGTATTGGCCCTTCCCGACATATGGAGACCTGCTTTTCGGAGTAAGATAAATTAAGTTTGCATTTTAAGGAGGCAATTGATATGGATGCAACAAGTTTAATGGAATTAGTAACGGAAACCGTGACTTCCGAAGTGTTTGGGGTCTGGTTTTTGATCGGCGCCGCTCTGGTGTTCTTTATGCAGGCAGGCTTTGCAATGGTTGAGACCGGCTTTACAAGAGCAAAAAACGCCGGTAACATCATCATGAAGAACCTCATGGACTTCTGTATCGGAACTGTCGTGTTCGTTCTGCTCGGCTTCAGCCTTATGATGGCAGAAGATTATGTCTTCGGCATTATCGGTATTCCCAATATTGATATTTTCAAGAATTTCGGTGAATTTATTACCGAGAACGCATCCAGCTTCGTATTCAACCTTGTGTTCTGCGCTACCGCGGCAACCATCGTTTCGGGTGCTATGGCTGAGAGAACTAAGTTCTCTACATATTGTATCTATTCCGCAGTTATTTCGCTTGTAATATATCCTATAGAGGCTGGCTGGGTCTGGAACTCTCAGGGATGGCTTGCTCAGTGGGGCTTCCACGATTTCGCGGGCTCTGCAGCGATCCACTCGGTCGGCGGCATTACCGCTCTGATCGGTGCTATCATGCTTGGTCCGAGACTTGGCAAGTACGTCAAGGATAAGACCACCGGTAAGGTAAAGAAAGTTAATGCGATCCCCGGCCACTCAATCACTCTCGGTGCACTCGGATGCTTTATCCTTTGGTTCGGTTGGTACGGATTCAACGGTGCCGCTGCATGGGACGGAACATCTCTCGCATCCATCTTCCTTACGACGACCATAGCTCCCGCTGTGGCAACCGTCACAACTCTGATCTTTACTTGGATAAAGAACGGCAAGCCCGACGTTTCCATGTGTCTTAACGCATCTTTGGCAGGTCTTGTGGGTATTACCGCAGGCTGTGATGCACTTGATGCAATCGGCTCGATCGTCGTCGGTGTCGTTTCCGGTATCCTCGTTGTAGTAGCTGTTGAGTTCCTTGACCTCAAGCTGCATATTGATGACCCTGTCGGCGCCGTTGGCGTTCACCTGTGCAACGGTGTCTGGGGTACACTCGCAGTGGGACTTCTGGCAAATCCGGAGGCTCCCGCAGGTCTTGAAGGACTGTTTTATACAGGAAGCGCAGTGCTTCTCGCTAAGCAGGCAGTAGGTACTATTGCCATTCTTGCATGGACCGCCGTCACGATGACTATTACCTTCCTCATCCTCAAAAAGACGATCGGACTCCGTGTAAGTGCCGAGGAGGAGATCAAGGGACTTGACAGTACCGAGCACGGCTTACCCAGCGCATATGCTGATTTTCTTCCCGCGGTTGAGAGCCTTGATTACGGTTTTGAAGATGCAGTTGCAGTTGCGGGCGAAATTCCCGTTGCTGAGGCAGTTCCCGTAAAGAAGGTACCTTCTTTTGAAGAAGGAGCAGTTAAGTTTACCAAGGTCGAGATAATCTGCAAAGAGTCGAGACTTGAATCTTTGAAGAATGCCATGATGGAGATAGGTATCACGGGTATGACCGTATCTCACGTACTTGGTTGCGGTGCTCAGAAGGGCAAGCCCGAGTACTACCGTGGCGTTCAGGTCGAGGCAAATCTGTTGCCTAAGGTACAGGTAGATATCGTCGTAAGCAAGGTTCCGGTACGTGATGTGATCGAAACCGCAAAGAAGGTTCTTTACACGGGACACATCGGAGACGGCAAGATCTTTGTTTACGATGTAGAAAACGTCGTTAAAGTCCGCACGGGCGAGGAAGGCTACGACGCACTTCAGGATGTAGAATAAACTAAGAAAAGAGGAAAAGAAATGAAATACAAGATCGAATTGACGACCGTTCAAGATGTTCAAGAGTTTTCAAAGATCGCCCAAGGCATTGCCGCAGACGTTCGTTTGAGCGGGAAGGACGAGAACGGAGATAAGTGGGAGCTTTCCGCAAAGTCAATGCTTTGCACCTTGCTCCTCGGAGGACATATCCAACGCCGCCATCACGCAGAGCAGGATATAGATTGGAACACGATCTATTGCGAATGTGAAAAGGATATATATCCTTTGATACATAAGTTTGTGAAGGATTAACGGCAGAAACACATAAAAGCTCCGGCGGCGCATCGCGCGGTCGGACACATAAAGCGTTTGAGAAAAGAGAAGTAATACGGATACTCGCCTATAGCGAGCACGGGACGGTGGAAGCCGTGCGGCGGGCCCGTATGAATAACACTTTTCAAGCTGCAATCTGAAAAAGCATTTGCTTTAGTAGGTGCGCCGTTTGGTCGTGCGTTAACCGACACAGCCCTGACAGAGGCGAAAATGAAGAAAAAATATAGGTGGCACCGCGAGTACAGCACTTGCCCTATAAAATGCTGAATTTACATTGTAAATTGAGGTATACACTATGTGTTCGATTATGGGTTATTGTGGAAGCGGCGTCACCCTTGCGTCGTTTTCAGAGTCATTTGACAAAACCGTGTCCAGAGGACCTGATGACACGAAAATTATTGATACGGGAAAGGGCTTGATGGGATTTCACCGCTTGGCTATAATGGGTCTTACGCCTTCGGGAATGCAACCCTTTGAGCTTGACGGAAGCTATGTGGTTTGTAACGGAGAGATATACGGATTTGAAAAGATCCGCGATGACCTCATCCAAAAAGGCTATACTTTCGAAAGCGACAGCGACTGCGAGACCTTGCTTCCCATGTATAAAGAGTACGGAACCGATATGTTCGCGATGCTCGATGCCGAATATGCCCTGATTATTTATGACGGAGAAAAGCAAGAATATATTGCCGCAAGAGATCCCATAGGTATCAGACCCCTTTATTACGGTTACGATAAAGACGGTGTGATTATCTTTGCGAGCGAAGCGAAAAACCTTATAAAGCTTACAGATAAGATCATGCCATTCCCACCCGGACACTATTACAAGGATGGGAAATTTGTGCGCTATTCGGATATTGCGGCTGTAGACGAATATTCGAGGGACGATCTCGAGACAGTTTGCAGGAAAATTCACGACAAATTGGTCTGCGGAGTCGAAAAAAGACTGGTTGCAGATGCCAAGGTCGGATTTCTTCTTTCGGGCGGACTTGATTCTTCGCTGGTTTGTGCGATCGCGCAAAAAAAGAGCAAGACTCCCATCAGAACTTTTGCAATCGGTATGAGTGAGGATGCCATTGACCTCAAGTACGCAAAGCAGGTCGCCGATTATATAGGCAGCGTTCACACCGAGATCTACATGACGCCCGACGAAGTTATTTCTTCGCTTGAAGGGGTGATAGAAATGCTCGGTACGTTTGATATCACCACGATACGTGCAAGTATGGGAATGTATCTTATCTGCAAGGCAATTCACGAGCAGACAGATATCCGTGTGCTTTTGACGGGTGAGATATCCGACGAGCTGTTCGGTTATAAATATACCGATTTTGCTCCGAGTGCCGAAGAATTTCAAAAAGAATCTCAAAAGAGGATACGCGAGCTTCATATGTACGACGTGCTTCGCGCCGACCGCTGTATTTCGGTAAACTCTCTTGAGGCAAGAGTTCCGTTCGGAGATCTTGATTTTGTCAAATACGTAATGAGCATAGATCCCGAGCTTAAGATTAATAAATACGGAAAAGGAAAGTATCTGTTGCGTCACGCTTTTGAAGAGGGTGATTATCTTCCCGAATCTATTTTGTGGCGTGAAAAGGCTGCTTTCTCGGACGCCGTCGGACACTCTATGGTAGACTATTTGAAGGAATACGCCGAAACTGAATACACCGATGCTGATTTTGAAGAAAAATGTAAAAAATATACCCACGCAACGCCTTTTACAAAGGAATCTCTGCTTTATCGCGAGATATTCGAAAAATACTATCCCGGTCAGTCCGAGATGATAGTTGATTTCTGGATGCCCAACAAGGAATGGGACGGTTGTAATGTAAATGATCCGTCTGCTCGTGTGCTTTCAAACTACGGAGCAAGCGGTCAATAATATAATAAAATAGAGGTATAAAATATGGAAAAAAGAGCGCAACTTTATGAAGGGAAGGCAAAAAAGGTCTATTTGACCGATGACCCCGAGCTTCTGATCGTATCCTACAAGGACGATGCAACTGCTTTCAACGGTCTTAAAAAGGGAACTATCTCAGGCAAGGGCGTTATCAACAACAGGATGAGCAATCTGCTTATGCAGAAGCTTGAAAAATCCGGCGTTCCCACGCATTTCGTGAAGGAGCTGGGTGAGAGAGATACACTCGTAAAGAGGGTTTCCATCGTACCGCTTGAGGTAATTATCAGAAACATCGCAGCAGGCTCATTCTCAAAGAGATACGGTGTAGAGGAGGGTGTCGTATTCGATTCTCCCACGATTGAGTTCTCATATAAGAATGACGATCTGGGAGACCCGCTTTTGAACGATTATCACGCTCTTGCACTTCGTCTTGCGACACACGAGGAGATAGAGCTTATCAAAAAGTACTCATTTGCGGTAAACGATTATTTAAAGAAATTCTGGAGCGAGTGCGGAGTAACTCTCGTTGATTTCAAACTTGAATTCGGAAGACTCTCGGACGGAACCATCGTATTGGCGGATGAGATCAGTCCCGATACCTGCCGCCTTTGGGACAGCAAATCAGGTGAAAAGCTAGATAAGGACCGTTTCCGCCGCGATATGGGCGGAGTAGAGGAAGCCTACGCCGAAATAATGAAGCGTTTGAGCGACCATATATAAATAACATTTTGGGAAGGTAAAATTATATGTCAAACTGTGCAATTGTCGGAATTAACTGGGGTGATGAAGGAAAGGGAAGAATGGTAGATCTTCTCACCTCGAATTATGACGTGGTCGTTCGCTTTCAGGGCGGCGGCAACGCAGGTCACACCGTTATCAACGAATACGGAAAGTTCGCACTGCATCTGCTTCCCTCGGGAATATTCAGAAGCGGTGTTGTAAACATACTCGGAAACGGCGTGGCGCTCGATCCCGAAAACCTTTGGATTGAAATGAACGATGTCATGGCAAAAGGCGTGACGCTCACACCCGATAATCTTAAGATCAGCGACCGTGCGTCTCTCTTGCTTCCTTGGCACCGAGATCTCGATTCTTTGGAAGAGGCAAGGCTTGCTGACAAGAAATACGGTTCCACTAAGCAGGGAATTGCCCCATTCTATTCGGATAAGTACCAGAAGAAAACAGTTCTCGCGGGAGAGCTTTTCTATCCGGATGAAATAAGAGCACATCTTGCCGATCTGCTTGAGTGGAAAAATCTCACCTTGACCAAGGTCTACGGCGCAGAGCCGTACACCATGGAAATGCTCGAAGAGTGGCTTAACGATGCCTGCGAAAAGATAAAGCCTTATGTTTGCGATACCGGTGCATTTTTGAAGGATGCACAGGCATCGGGCAAGAATATTCTTTTTGAGACACAGCTTGGATCTTTGCGCGATCTTGATTACGGAATTTATCCGTATACCACTTCTTCAAATACAATGGCGGCATACGCTCCCATCGGCTCCGGTCTGCCCTCTGCAAAGATAGAGGACGTTATAGGAGTTGTAAAGGCGTATTCTACGTGTGTTGGAGAAGGACCCTTTGTTTGTGAAATGTTCGGAACCGAGGCAGAGGAGCTCCGCAAAGCCGGATTTGAATACGGTGCAAAGACCGGAAGACCTCGCCGCGTAGGTCCTATAGATATAGTTGCCACCCGATACGGTGTAGAAGTACAGGCGGCAACCTCGATCGCCCTTACAAAGCTTGACGTTCTCTCTTATATGGACAAGATCCCGGTATGTACAAAGTACATAGTGGACGGTAAAGAGACCGACAGCTTTCCGTTTCCGCTTTTGCTCAATAAGGCACAGCCTAAGATAGAGTATTTCGAGGGTTGGAAATGCGACATCAGCGGAGTTCGCACCTGGGACGAGCTTCCCAAGGCGGCACAGGATTATGTTCTTTTTATAGAAAAAGCAATCGGATGTCCGATAGATTACGTTTCGGTCGGACCGGAAAGAGACAGCTTGATCTTCAGAAAATGATGTAAGGAGAATTGATATGACTAATAAATACGAATCCCCATTATCGTCACGCTATGCGTCCGAATATATGCTTGATCTCTTCTCAAGTGATATGCGCTACAGCACTTGGCGCCGTCTTTGGGTATCCCTTGCAAAGGCTGAGCATGCCCTCGGTCTCCCCATTACAAAAGAGCAGATAGCAGAGCTTGAGGCGCATATTAACGATATTGACTACAATTGCGTTGCCGAGCGTGAGAAGCAGGTGAGACACGACGTTATGGCACACGTATACGCTTACGGCGTCGTTGCCCCCTCTGCGGCAGGTATCATACATCTCGGTGCCACGAGCTGCTACGTTACGGACAATGCAGATATAATAATTTACAGGGACGCTCTGCACTATTTACGTGGAGAGCTGTTGTTGGTTTTAAAAAACCTTTCGGAATTTGCCGAAAAATACAAGGACTTGCCCACTCTCGGCTACACTCACTATCAGCCTGCTCAACTCGTAACGGTGGGCAAGAGAGCGACGTTGTGGATACAGGATTTTCTTTCTGATCTGAATGAGATAGATTTTGCCATTGAGAATATCAAGTTTCTCGGTTGTCGCGGCACGACCGGTACCGAGGCAAGCTTCGTTGAGCTGTTCGACGGCGACACATCAAAGATCGACGAGATGAACGCTTTGATATGCAAGGATTTCGGATTTGACGAGTGTTTCGATGTTGCGGGACAGACATATCCGAGAAAAACAGACTCGAGAATTTTGAATGCCTTGTCTTCTATAGGACAGAGTGCGTACAAGATGGCAAATGATATCCGTTTGCTTCAACATGACAGGCAGATAGAAGAGCCTTTTGAAAAAAATCAGATCGGTTCTTCGGCTATGGCGTACAAGCGCAACCCCATGAGAAGCGAGCGCATCTGCTCACTTTCACGTTACCTTATGGCAGATGCACTCAATGCGGCGATGACGGCATCCACACAGTGGCTTGAAAGGACGCTTGACGACTCCGCAAACCGCCGTATCTCTCTCCCCGAAGCTTTCCTTTGCGCCGATGCGGTTCTGCGCCTTTGCCAAAACGTGACGTCGGGACTTCATGTAAACGAGAAAATCATAGAAAAGACTGTCAAGGAATATCTGCCCTTCATCGCAACCGAAAATCTTATGATGGAGGCTGTAAAGCGAGGCGGTAACAGACAGGAGATACATGAAATAATCCGTAAGTGCTCCATGGAAGCGACCGCGCAAATGAAGAACGGAGGAACGTGCGACCTCACCTCGCGTCTTGCATCCGAAAGCACATTCGGCATGACAGAGGATGAAATAGACGCACTTCTCGAACCGTCAAAGTATATAGGCAGATGTCCCGAGCAGGTCGAGAGATTCCTTGCCAAGATTGCTCCTTTGATACGCGATGTCAGCGGAGACAGCGCCGACATCAACTTATAAGGAGGCTTTAATGGAAAAGATACTTGTTTTGGATTTCGGCGGACAGTATAACCAATTGATAGCCCGTCGCGTGCGTGAACATCATGTTTATGCTGAGATCAAGCCTTACAATAAGATTACCGTTGAAGAGATCAAATCGTCAGGATATAAAGGAGTTATCTTCACCGGAGGCCCCAACAGCGTTTATGATGAGAAGTCTCCTCACTACGATCCCGCGATACTGAATATCGGTATTCCGATACTCGGTATCTGCTACGGAGATCAGCTGATGGCTTATATGGAGAGCGGCGTTATAACCTCTGCGGACAACAGCAGTGAGTATGGAAAAACTCTCGTGCATACAAAGGAAAGCAAGCTTTTCTCGGGAGTACCCGAAGACAGCATCGTATGGATGAGCCATACCGATTTCATCAAAGAAGTGCCGAAAGGGTTTAAGATAATCGCTTTCACCGACAAATGTCCTTGCGCTGCCATGTGTGACGAGGAAAGACGTCTGTACGGCGTACAGTTTCATCCCGAGGTAACCCACAGCGAGTACGGAAGTCAGATGCTTTATAATTTTCTGTTCGACGTTTGCTGCTGCTCGGGAGATTGGACCATGGATGACTTCGTCAGTCGTTCGGTTGAAAAGTACAAGACCGAATTGGCAGGTAAAAAGGTGTTGCTTGCACTTTCGGGCGGTGTGGATTCTTCGGTCGTAGCGGTGCTTTTGCATAAGGCGATCGGCAACGATCTGACCTGTGTGTTCGTCGACCACGGACTTTTGCGCAAGAATGAGGGAGATTTCGTTGAGCAGACCTTCAGGGGAATGTTCGGAATGAACCTGATACGCGCCAATGTTGAAGACCGCTTTCTCTCAAAGCTTGAAGGAGTTACCGAGCCCGAGAAAAAGCGTAAGATCATCGGCGAGGAGTTTATCCGAGTTTTTGAAGACGAGGCAAAGAAGCTCGGAAAGATCAACGTACTTGCGCAGGGTACGATATATCCCGACGTGATCGAGAGCGGAAAAGGCGATTCGGCGGTCATCAAGAGCCACCATAACGTCGGCGGACTTCCCGATATGATTGAGTTTGACGAGATAGTTGAGCCTTTGCGCGACCTTTTCAAAGACGAAGTAAGAGCTGTCGGGATCAAGCTCGGAATTCCTTACGAGCTTGTATGGCGTCAGCCTTTTCCGGGTCCGGGTCTTGCGGTCCGCGTGATAGGCGAGATAACTAAGGAAAAGCTGGATATATTGCGCGATGCGGATGCCATTTTCCGTGAGGAGATCGCAAAGGCAAAGCTTGAAAAAGACGCAAATCAATATTTTGCGGTTTTGACCGATCTGCGCAGTGTGGGCGTAAAGGGTGATGCCCGCACTTACGGATATACGGTTGCACTCAGAGCCGTAACGACCGATGATTTTATGACGGCTGAATGGACAAGACTTCCATATGAGGTCCTTGAGATAGCCTCAAGCAGGATTACGGGAGAGATCGGAACAGTTACGAGAGTGGTGTATGATATAACGTCAAAGCCGCCGGCAACGGTGGAGTGGGAATGATCTCACGAATACAGGCAAATAAGAGCAACGTATAGGAAGGTGATTATAATGACAAAATATATATTCGTAACAGGCGGTGTCGTGTCGGGACTCGGAAAGGGAATTACGGCTGCATCTCTCGGCAGACTTCTCAAGGCAAGAGGACTTAAGGTCGCGGCGCAAAAGCTCGATCCGTATATCAACGTAGACCCCGGTACCATGAGCCCTTATCAGCACGGTGAGGTGTACGTTACAGAGGACGGAGCGGAGACCGATCTTGACCTCGGTCATTATGAGAGATTTATAGACGAGGATCTGAACAAATATTCCAACCTGACGACGGGAAAGGTATATTGGAACGTACTTAACAAGGAACGCAGAGGAGAATACCTCGGCTCTACCGTGCAGGTCATTCCGCATATTACAAACGAGATCAAGGAGTTCGTTTACAGCGTGGGAAGAAAGACCGACGCCGATGTGGTGATCACCGAGATAGGCGGAACTATAGGCGACATAGAATCCCAGCCTTTCCTGGAAGCAGTACGTCAGATATCCCTGGAGACAGGCAGAGAAAACAGTCTGTTTATTCACGTTACACTCGTTCCTTTCCTGCGAGGATCGGATGAGCATAAATCCAAGCCCACTCAACACTCGGTCAAGGAATTGCAGGGAATGGGTATCAATCCGAATATTATCGTTCTGCGTTGCGATGAGCCGCTTGAAGAGTCCATCTTCAAGAAGATATCGCTCTTTTGTAATGTAAAACCCGACTGCGTAATCGAAAATATCACTCTTCCCAACCTCTATGAAGCACCTTTAATGCTTGAAAAATCGAATTTTTCATCGGTAGTATGCCGCGAGCTCAAGATCGATGCGCCTGCACCCGATCTCGAAGAATGGGAACAGATGGTCGAGCGTATCAAGTCGAGACCCTATACGGTCAAGATCGGTCTTGTCGGAAAGTACGTCGGACTTCACGATGCTTACTTGTCGGTTGCCGAGTCTCTCCGCCACGCGGGATATTACCACAATACTCATATCAAGATAGAGTGGATAGATTCCGAGACGCTTACCCCCGACAACTACGAGGAAACTCTTTCGTGTCTTGACGGAATTTTGGTTCCGGGCGGCTTCGGAAGCAGAGGGATCGAGGGTATGATCCTTGCAGCAAAATATGCAAGGGAATCCGGACTTCCTTATTTTGGAATATGCCTCGGTATGCAGATCGCCGTGATCGAGTATGCAAGAAATGTTGCGGGTATTGCCGATGCCAACTCGGGTGAGTTTGACGAGCAGTGCAAGCACAAGGTCATAGACTTTATGCCGGGTCAGAGTGACGATATTGACAAGGGCGGTACTCTTCGTTTGGGAGCTTACCCTTGCGACATCAAGCCGGGTACGACCATGGAGCGTTGCTATAAGAGCCGTCTTATCAGCGAGCGCCACAGACACCGCTACGAGTTCAACAATGACTACCGCGAGTTGCTGACCGATTGCGGACTGACGCTTAGCGGAATGTCTCCGGACGGTATGCTGGTCGAAACGGTGGAGCTTACCGATCGACCCTTTCACGTAGGTGTACAGTATCACCCCGAGTTCAAGAGCCGTCCCAACAGATGTCATCCTCTTTTCAAAGGTTTTATAGGTGCGGCGTTTGAACACGCACATGGGGGAAAGAAATGAGTACCGGTCGGGAGATTCACGAGGAATGCGGTGTGTTCGGCGTTATAGCTCCGCAGGCTATCGACGTTGCAAACTATTGCTATTACGGACTCTATGCCCTTCAGCACAGAGGTCAGGAGGGATGCGGAATAGTCGTTAACGATGACGGCATATTTGTATCTCACAAGGACCTCGGACTTGTATCTGAGGTATTCCCGGCGGAACGGCTTGCCAAATTCCCAAAGGGGATGATGGCTGTCGGACACGTCAGATACGGGACAACGGGCGGAAACAGCAGAAACAATTGCCAGCCCATAGAGGTCAACCACAAAAAGGGAAGAATGGCACTCTGCCATAACGGAAATCTCTCCAATGCGGCAGAGCTTCGCTCCGAGCTTGAAATGTCGGGTGCTATCTTCCATACAACAAGCGATACCGAAACCATCGCATACATAATAACCAAAGAGCGACTAAGCGCACCGTCTATTGAGGATGCTGTATCGGCGGCGATGAACACGCTTGACGGCGCATACTCCTTGGTGCTGATGTCGCCGCAGAAGCTGATATGCGCACGCGACCCTTACGGATTTCGTCCGCTCTGCTTCGGCAAGACGCCCGACGGTATTTATGTGGTAGCGTCCGAGTCCTGCGCGCTTCGCACTGTGGGAGCTGAATTCGTTCGCGATATCGAACCCGGAGAGATCGTAGTTTTCGGCAAGAACGGAATAGAATCGCGCCGCGAGCATTGCAATATCAAGGACAAAAGGCTGTGTGTGTTTGAATACATTTATTTTGCAAGACCCGATTCAACCATTGACGGTATCTCGGTTCACGCCTCACGCCTTAAGGCGGGCAAGATACTTGCGGAGGAGCACCCCGTAGATGCCGATATCGTGATCGGTGCGCCCGATTCAGGGCTTGATGCCGCCCTCGGATTCAGCCGTCAGTCGGGTATTCCCTACGGCATCGGTCTTATAAAAAACAAATATATCGGTAGAACTTTTATCTCTCCGGGACAGGGAACGAGAATTGACGGCGTGCGCATAAAGCTTTCTGCCGTTGAAGAATCGGTTCGCGGAAAGAGGGTAGTGTTGGTGGATGATTCCATAGTCAGAGGAAACACGATGGGGCGCGTGGTAAAACTGATTCGTGACGCAGGCGCAACGGAAGTACACGTTCGCATATCATCCCCACCGTTTTTACACCCCTGCTATTACGGTACGGACATCGACTCGGAGGAGCATTTGATCGCGTGCCATAACACGGTAGAGAAAATAGCGAAGATGATCGGTGCGGACAGCCTTGGTTATCTGCCCGTTTCGGCTCTGGAGGATTTAGCGGAAGGAAAGAATTATTGCCGGGCTTGCTTCTGCGGTGACTATCCTACGAAAGTACCGACCGATACACGCAAGGACAGATTTGAGCAAAAGCTTTCAAAAAAGAAAGCGGAGGTATGAAATGTCAGAAAATTACACGAGAAAAATAGTGCTTGAGGACGGAAGCGAATATTACGGATACGGCTTCGGAGATACTTCGGATAGGGTATGTGAGATAGTATTCAATACCTCAATGGTCGGATATCAGGAGATCGTTTCAGACCCGTCCTATACTTATCAAGCCGTGGTCATGACCTATCCGCTGATAGGCAACTACGGAATTTGTAACGATGATTACGAAACCGACACGCCAACCATCGGTGCACTTGTCGTTCGTGAATATAATGATGAGCCTTCAAATTTCAGAAGCGTTGCAACGCTTGATGAGATCATGAAGAGATACAAGATCCCCGGAGTGTGGGGGATAGACACGAGAAAGCTGACCCGTTCCATTCGCGATCACGGCTCAAGAAAAGCGTTGATAACAGACGCAGATACAGAGCTTGAAAAGGGAATAAAGATACTCAAAGCGACAGTTATTCCCATCGATGCGGTATCGAAGGTAAGCCGTAAAGATATTCAATGCTTCCGCTCGCCTGAAGAAAAATACAGCGTGGTCGCGATCGACTGCGGAATGAAGCAGAATATCGTTCGCTCACTGAATATGCGCGGTTGCACGGTAACAGTCGTTCCGTGGAACACCTCTGCAGAGAAGATAGAAGCTTTGAGGCCCGACGGAATATTCATTTCAAACGGACCCGGCGATCCAACCGATGTTCACCCCGTTATCGAGACGGTCAGAACACTCTGCGGCAGATATCCCGTTTTCGGCATTTGCCTCGGTCATCAGATAATATCTCTTGCCTACGGAGCAAAGACCTATAAGCTGAAATTCGGTCACAGAGGCGGAAATCATCCGGTAAGAAATCTGGAAAACAACAAGATAGAGATAACTTCACAAAACCATTCATATGCGGTAGATGCGGAAAGCCTTAAGGATACTCGACTTATTCCCACGCATATCAATATCCTCGATAATACGATCGAGGGTGTGGAGTGCCGTGAGGATCGCGTGTTCAGCGTACAGTACCACCCCGAAAGCGCTCCGGGGCCTCAGGACAGCGCGTATCTGTTTGACAAGTTTATAAAGATCATGGAGGAAGAGAAGAATGCCTAAGAGAACGGATATCAAAAAGGTTCTTGTCATCGGCTCGGGTCCTATCGTCATCGGTCAGGCTGCAGAGTTCGACTATGCGGGTACGCAGGCATGCCTTGCCCTCAAGGAGGAGGGATACGAGGTCATTCTTTGCAACTCAAATCCGGCAACCATCATGACCGATACCTCCATTGCCGATAAGGTCTATATGGAGCCTTTGACGCTTGAATATATTGCAAAGATCATCAGATTTGAACGTCCCGACGCAATTCTTCCGGGCATCGGGGGACAGACGGGACTCAACCTTGCCATGCAGCTTGAAAAGAAGGGCGTACTTAAGGAATGTCGTGTCGAGCTTCTCGGAACGAGCAGTGAATCCATTGAGCGGGCAGAGGACAGAGAGCAGTTCAAGCAGCTTTGCGAAAGCCTGGGTGAGCCGGTCCTTCCGTCGGACATTGCAAATTCCATTGAGGAAGGCTTGTCCGTAGTTGAGAAGATAGGATACCCTGTCGTGCTTCGTCCTGCGTTTACACTCGGAGGAACCGGAGGCGGCTTTGCCGAAGATGAGAAAGAATTTCTTCCTCTGATGAAAAACGCACTATCGCTATCTCCGGTGCATCAGGTGCTGATCGAAAAGAGCATAAAAGGCTTTAAGGAGATCGAATACGAGGTAATGCGCGACAAGAACGACACTGCCATTACGATCTGTAATATGGAAAATGTCGATCCCGTGGGAATACACACCGGCGACTCGATAGTCGTTTGTCCCTCTCAGACGCTTACAAACAAAGAGTATCATATGTTGCGTGACAGCGCACTCAGGATCATACGAGAGCTGAAGATAGAAGGCGGGTGCAACGTACAGTTTGCATTGGATCCCCATTCTTTTCAATATTATCTTATTGAGGTAAATCCCCGCGTGTCCCGTTCCTCGGCGCTCGCATCCAAAGCAAGCGGATATCCGATCGCACGCGTTTCCGCGAAGATAGGTGTGGGAATGACGCTTGACGAGATCAGGATCGCAAATACACCCGCATCCTTTGAACCGACCTTGGATTATGTGGTCACCAAGATGCCGCGGTTCCCGTTCGATAAATTTGCAGATGCAAACAACTCGCTTTCCACTCAGATGAAAGCGACAGGCGAGGTCATGAGCATAGGAAGAACAGTGGAAGAAAGCCTTCTCAAGGCGATACGTTCGCTTGAGATCGGACTTTGTCACCTTCACAGCCGCAAGTTCGACGAAACCGAATATTCGGAGCTGCTTGACTATATAAAAATAGGAACAGATGACCGCATATATGCAATAGCCGAGCTTTTACGACGCGGATGCGATGCGAGAGATATCGCGGCGGCAACGGCGATCGATATGCTCTTTATCCGCAAATTAAAGAACATCGTTGATATGGAGCCTGAGGTAAAAGCAAATAAGAATAATATCGACGTACTTCGCAAGGCAAAGAAGATGGGCTTTTCGGATAAGGCTATCGCAGGCTTCTGGGGCGTGAACGAATCAGAGGTATATTCGCTCCGCCGAAAGTCGGGAATAGTCCCGGTATATAAGATGATCGATACCTGCGCTTCCGAGTTTGAAAGCTATATTCCGTATTTCTATTCGACATACGAGAAGGAAAACGAATCGGTGGTTTCCGACAAGAAAAAGGTCATCGTGCTCGGCTCGGGTCCCATTCGTATCGGACAGGGTGTTGAGTTTGACTATTCTACCGTTCACGCGGTACAGACTATCAAGGCGTCCGGTTACGAGGCTATCATAATCAATAACAACCCCGAAACGGTCTCTACGGATTACACTTGCTCGGATAAGCTCTATTTTGAGCCGCTGTGCGTAGAGGATGTTATGAATGTTATCGATCTTGAGAAGCCCGAGGGAGTTATAGCTACTCTCGGCGGACAGACAGCTATAAATCTCGCAGAGCCGCTTTCCGCACGCGGTGTAAAGATAATAGGTACGGATTGCAATGCCATTGAAAAGGCGGAAAACAGAGACGCATTTGAAAAGCTCCTTTCCGAGCTTCATATTCCTCAGCCGGCGGGAAGAGCGGTGACAAGCATTGAAGAAGGCGTAAGAGCCGCAAGCGAGATCGGATATCCCGTGCTCGTCCGCCCGAGTTTCGTTCTCGGAGGAAGAGCAATGCAGATCGTAGCAAAGGAAGAAGCGCTTCGCAACTACCTTAAGACCGCGGTTGAGATCGATGAAGATAAGCCTGTGCTTGTAGACAAGTACATTCGCGGCAAGGAGGTTGAGGTTGACGCAATATGCGACGGCAGACACGTGTTTGTGCCGGGAATCATGGAATTGGTCGAGAGAACAGGTATTCACTCGGGCGACTCGATAAGCGTATATCCGCCTTTCTCCATATCCGATAAGGTAAAGCAAACCATTCTTGAGTATACCGAAAAGCTCGGGATCGGAATAGGCATTGTCGGGCTGTTTAACATTCAGTTTATCGTAGACGAGCACGACGATGTTTATATTATCGAGGTCAATCCTCGTTCCTCAAGAACCGTTCCGTTCCTTTCAAAGGCTACGGGATACAGCCTTGCCGATATCGCCACACGTGTAAACCTCGGCGTATCTTTGCAGGAGCAGGGAATATTCGATATTTATCCAAAAGAAAAGAGCCGATATTACGTTAAAGCACCCGCCTTCTCCTTCTCCAAGCTTCGCGGAATGGACGCATATCTCTCACCCGAAATGAAATCCACGGGCGAGGCAATAGGATATGACGAAAAGCTTCACAGAGCTATGTATAAAGCAATGGTGGCTTCGGGACTGAAGTTGCGAAATTACGGTACGGTCATAGTCAGCGTAGCCGATGAGGATAAAGAGGAAACACTGCCGTTAGTACGGAGATTTTACAATATGGGATTCAATATCGAGGCGACTACCGTTACCGGGCAGTATCTGAAGGAACACGGTATACGCACGAGGATCCGCCACAAACCGAGTGAGGGCAGTGAAGAGGTTCTCGATTCCATAAGACAGGGGTATGTCAGCTACGTCATCAATACTCGTGCTATCATTTCGGGCAAGCATTTCGGAGACGGTGTTGCCATCCGCCGCGCTGCCGCACAAAACAATATTACCATGCTGACTTCTCTCGATACCGTCAGAATGCTTCTTGACGTACTCGAGGAAGTTACGATGAAGATATCCACAATCAACGCTAAGTAACAGAAAGAAAAAGGAAGTGATGAGATGCATTTTACTAAAATGCACGGACTCGGAAACGATTATTTGTACGTATACGGAGAGGTTCCGAGCAATATTGAAGAATTATCGAAAAAGCTTTCCGAGCGGCACTTCGGTGCCGGCTCGGACGGAATGATCTACATATCTCCGTCAAATACAGCCGATTTTAAGATGCGTATTTTCAACGCGGACGGAAGCGAAGCCAGAATGTGCGGAAACGGCATCCGTTGCGTGGGAAAATATGTTTACGAAAAGGGATATACCGACAAAACAAAGCTGACGATAGAAACGCTTTCAAGCATCAAGACGCTTGATCTTAATGTAAGTCTCGGCAAGGTCAAGAGCGTGACCGTCGATATGGGAAAAGCAGTTGTCTCAGAGAAGATGACATTGAACGTTGACGGTGAGAAGATCGTGCTGATACCGGTATCGGTGGGAAATCCTCATGCAGTTATCTTTGTGGAGGATATAAATGATGCTCCGCTCACTACTCTCGGACCTAAGATCGAACACCATGAAGCTTTTCCCGAAGGCGTGAATGTTGAATTCGTTCAGGTTCTCGGAGAGGATGCTTTGCGTATGAGGGTATGGGAGCGCGGCAGCGGTGTAACCATGGCTTGCGGTACCGGTGCATGTGCGTCGGTCGCCGCCGCGGTAAAAAACAAGCTTTGCCTTGCCGAAGAGCAGGTCGCCGTTCATCTTGACGGCGGTATTCTGAAAATTTCCGTGGACCGTTATGATAACGTAACAATGACCGGCCCGGCTGAATTTATATACGAGGGGGAGACGATAGAATGATCACACCTAATATGCATTATGCCGATCTGAAGGATTCATATCTGTTTGCGGGCATTGCACAGAGAGTAAAAAAATATCAGGAGGCATATCCCGACAAGCATATCTACCGCATGGGTATAGGAGACGTGTCCTTGCCGCTTTGCAGTGAGGTCATTTCGGCACTTCACGAAGGAGTTGACGATCAGGCTAAAAAGGAGAGTTTCCACGGATATATGCCCGAGTGCGGAGCTCAGTTTTTGCGTGAGACGATTGCGAAGCATTATGCAGAACGCGGAGTGGCACTCGACACCGATGAGGTGTTTGTATCGAGCGGTGCGAGTGACGAGCTCGGCGACATACTCGATCTTTTTGACAGAAGCAGCTCTGCGCTTGTAATAGAGCCTGCATATCCTGCATATGTTGATGCAAACGTCATAGCCGGCAGAAAAATAGTACATCTTTCCTCCGGCAAGGAAAACGGATTTTTGCCTCAGCCAACCGACGAGTTTATGGCGGATATTCTTTATATTTGCTCGCCAAACAACCCCACGGGTGCTGTATTCAGCCGTTCTCAACTTCAGGAATGGGTGGATTTTGCCAACCGAAACGGCTCTATCATTCTCTTTGACGCGGCTTATGAGGCATTCATAGAGGATGGTACGCTTCCGCACAGTATTTTTGAGCTTGAAGGAGCAAAAACCTGCGCCATCGAGATATGCTCACTCTCAAAGACGGCGGGATTTACGGGAACCCGTCTCGGATATACCGTCATCCCCAAAGCACTCAGCAGATGCGGAATGAATTTCAATAATATGTGGGTGCGTAACCGAACCACAAAGACAAACGGTGTGTCATACATCATCCAAAAGGGAGGTGCCGCTGTTTTCACTCCCGAAGGACAAAAGCAGATAAAGGCTAATATTCAAATATACAAGAATAATGCTCAGATATTGATGAAAGCACTTGATAAGCTCGGTATTTGGTACACGGGCGGTAAAAATGCACCCTATATCTGGATGAAGTGCCCGAACGGTATGGGGAGCTGGGAATTTTTCGATTATCTTCTCAATGAAGTCCAGATCGTGGGAACTCCGGGTGAGGGATTCGGTGCTTGCGGTGAAGGATATTTCCGTTTTTCAACATTCGGAAGTCCCGAGGATACGAAAGAAGCGGCTCGTCGTTTGGTTGAGCTGCTGGAAAAGAGGTAGATATTATGAGAGATTATAAGGCAGAATTTGAAAGAAGAGTCGAGTTTATCAAGTCCGTGCTCACAGATAGCGGAGCAAAGGGCATAGTATACGGCAACAGCGGAGGCAAGGATTCCGCACTCGTCGGTATTCTTTGCAAAGCCGCCTGTGATAATACGGTAGGTATTATTATGCCGTGTACGTCCAAGCGTAACTACGATGAGGACACCGTTGATGCAAAATCGGTGGCAGAGCAGTACGCTATCGAAACGAGAACGGTCGACCTGACGCCGGTAAAGGAAGCAGAGCTGAAAGCGCTTGAAGACGTAACGACTCCAAACGCCGCCTCACTTGCAAATATGGCACCGCGTATCCGTATGCTGACTCTTTATGCCATTGCCGCAAGCGAGGGCAGACTGGTTGCCGGTACCGGCAATCGCAGCGAGGCTTATGTCGGATACTTTACGAAGTGGGGCGACGGTTCTCACGATTTCAATCCGATTGCAGATCTTACTGTTACGGAGATATACGAGTTTTTGAGTTATCTCAACGCTCCCAAGCGTATAATTGAAAAAGCTCCGTCCGCCGCGCTTTTCGACGGTCAGACAGACGAGAGCGAGATGGGAGTAACGTATGCGGAGCTTGACGCTTTCCTCTGCGGCGAAAAGATACCCGCAGAGAAAAAGGCAATTGTAGACAGATTGCACGCACAGAGCGAGCATAAGAGAAAAGGTATCATAACTTACTGCAAATAATTTCATACCGGTCAAGTGATCAGGTCTCTTCTGATAAACGGAATCGACATAATTCTGTTTATCGGGACCCGATCACTTTTTAAATTCAATAAATTGAACTTTGATAATATTGACAATCACCCAAAAAAATAGTATAATAATTTTGAAGTATGACCGACATGAATTGGAGTATATATGAAATATAAGATTTTTGAATACGATCCTCAACTTTTGCCGTACGAGAATGACATAAATCAAAGAATGAAAAACTATGCCAACAAAAAGCGGGAGCTTGTCGGTAGCTCGGGCAAGCTTTGCGATTTTGCAAACGGTCATGAATATTTTGGTTTTCATAAGACCGATAAGGGATGGTTCTATCGCGAATGGGCACCTGCCGCCGAGGAGGTCTATATCACGGGAGATATGGTCGATTGGCGTTGGTATGACCTGCGGTTGACGCCTATCGGCAACGGCGTTTTCGAGATATTCCTTGAGGGCACCGATGCACTTTGGAACGGCTGCCACGTCAAAGCCATAGTACGACACAACGGTAAGGCGCTCGAACGTATACCGCTGTATATACGCCGCGCAGAGCAGGACCCCGACACTAAGCTTTGGTGCGGAGTTATCGTAGATGAGCCTCAATACGTTTGGCACGATAAGGATTTTAAACCCGAAAAAAACGGCCTTTGCATTTACGAATGTCATATAGGCATGGCACAGGATAAAGAGGAGATCGGCACATATGCCGAGTTTCGCGAAAATATTCTGCCTCGCATAAAGAACTTAGGATATAATACGATTCAGTTGATGGCTATAATGGAGCATCCGTATTACGGATCATTCGGCTATCAGGTTTCGTCTTTCTTTGCCGCATCGTCGAGATACGGTACTCCGAGTGAGCTCAAGGAACTTATAGATGCCGCGCACTCCATGGGAATTGCGGTATTGCTTGATGTCGTTCATTCTCACGCGGTCAAAAATACTACCGACGGTATCAATGAGTTTGACGGAACGACCTACCAATTCTTTCATGAGGGTGCCCGCGGAGAGCACAGCGCGTGGGGAACCAAGCTGTTCAACTACAATAAAAACGAGGTCATTCATTTCCTTCTTTCCAATCTTAAATTTTGGATGACCGAATATCATTTTGACGGCTTCCGTTTCGACGGTGTAACATCGATGATCTATCGCGATCACGGTCTGGGTGTTGCATTTACCGACTACGGCAAATATTTTTCGCTCAATACCGATACAGAGGCGGTAACATATCTCCAGCTTGCAAATAAACTTATACGCGAGGTAAATCCAAGGTCGATTACAATTGCCGAGGATATGTCGGGAATGCCGGGAATGTGTCTGCCGATAAAGGACGGTGGGATCGGCTTTGACTACCGACTTGCCATGGGAGAGCCCGACCTTTGGATAAAGCTTCTCAAGGAGTGTCCTGACGAGAAATGGAATATGTGGCGTATATGGGGCGAGCTGAGCGGAAGACGTCCAAAGGAAAAATGTATCGGATATGTCGAGTCGCACGATCAGGCACTCGTCGGCGATAAAACGCTGATGTTCCGACTTTGTGACAGTAAGATGTACTCGGAAATGTCAAAAGATAGCAACGACGCGGCAATCGCGCGGGGAATTGCACTCCACAAAATGATACGAATGATCACGATGACCGCCGGTGGAGAGGGTTATCTCAATTTCATGGGAAATGAGTTCGGACATCCCGAGTGGATAGATTTTCCTCGTGAGGGCAACGGATGGAGTCATTTCTATTGCCGCAGACAATGGCATCTGGCAGATGACCCCAAGCTGAAATATGAATATCTGCAAGCCTTCGATAAGGAAATGATCGGATTTATACAAAGCGGAAGATTTCTTTCAAGCGTTCCTCACGGACTCTTTATCGATCAGCAAAAGCAGGTGCTCGTTTACGAGCGTGCGGGATATATCTTCGTGTTCAACTTCAGTCCGACGACAAGCTATGAAAATTATTGGCTTACGGTCGGAGATAGGGGAAAATACAAGGTCATTATTTCAACCGATGAAAAACGCTTCGGCGGTTGGGACAGAATATCGACAGATTACGTATACACCGCAAACATGATGCCCGGAGATACCCCGAAGTTTCAGATATATCTTCCCGCACGCACCGCGATGTGCTTAAAGAAGATAAGGTAATTTATTATCACGTTTTTGCTTTCTAATGTAAAATTTTTGCAAGAAAAGTATTGACAAAAGAATTTTTCTATGATAGAATATAAAGTGTACAGGTGTACTGTGCCCGGGTATCAGATGATATAGATTATTATCCGGATCTTGAGTATGCTTTAAAACTTTTTAAATTAAGGGCTTAAAAACTTTAATGGATATTGGGAGGAGGATTCAGAGAAATGTCTAAGAAGAAGGTCATGTTATTTTTATCTTGCGTGTCCGTCCTGGTTTGTGCTTGCATATTTGTAGGTGTTACGTATGCACTTTTCAGCGATAAAGTGGAGGTTAAGAACCATCTGCAGGCAGCAGATTTTGATGTTGAACTCTGGAGAAGAAATTTTGTATACACCGAGCTTGATGATGACGGAAGGCTTGTAAGACGTACTGTTACGGAGGACAAGAATTTTACGGATCCGACTCCCGTCGGTATTTTCGGTGAGGCTATCGATGATCTCAAGGTGGTTCCCGGATCGTATTTCGAGGCTGAGCTTGAAGTTGTCAATAACGGCGACGTTGCGTTCGATTACGGTGTTACTCTTGAGCTTGTAGGTGCTTCCAATGAGCTTGCAGAGCAGATTCGTGTAACCGTAACCTATGCAGACAGCTCCACTGTTCAATTTTTGCTGAGTGATTGTGAAGATGATGATCCGAGTGTTGCCGGCAACGCTAATGCGTTCAAGATATTTGATATCGAGCATAGCAATATGAGTGCCGCAGCGGGTCAGTCCGAGACCTTTACGATCAAGCTTGAATTCCTTAATCATGTTGATAACAATCTTGCGATGAACCAGGAAGTATACTTTGATCTCATCGTTAAGGCAGTTCAGGAAGAGGTTACGGTTTAGTCCGAGTTTCCGGGATATACATAGCGGTGTATCCTTATAGATTTGGCTGACCGTTAGCGGTTGCAAAATCCCCACCTATGTTTTAGGTTGGGGATTTTTGCTTTTGATTTGTATTCAATGTAAAAATATAACAAAGGTATGTGCTTTTTTTGTTTAACTCTATTGACAAATATCAAGTTGTGTTGTATAATGATAAAAGTATAAGCATATATAGGTGTGTATCAGTACATTTGTATGATACCGCCACTTCGGGTCGATCTTGCTTGTTACGATCGATCTGTATGAGCAGATAGGAGAATATTGATGAAATCACAGAATATTATGCGTATCATAATGATAGTACTGAGCATCATGATCCTTATCGGTTCGGTCATGTCAGCTTGTATGCTCATTTTTATGGACGATCAAGACCTAATAAAACTAAAATTGACGGACAATCAGCCTGAAACGGTCTTGTTCAACAAGCTCGATCTCAGCGAAAGCGAGGACGCATATACTCTTCGTCTCACAAGTAAGTCTGATGGAGAGTGCAAAGTGTCGTTGTCATTTGTGGAAACAGAGACTAATCCTTACAAAGACAGTATTTACGCTAAGATATGGGCAAACGATCAGTTAGTTTGCGACAGTTCGCTCGCAGACCTCTTTTACGGAAGCGCTATAAGCTTCAAATGCAATCTTTCAAAGGAATCCTCTGATGTAACGATCGTGTTTGTTTACAGTGGGGCTGACGGAAATAAAACAACAGATGCTGACATACCCGGATTTAGTATGCGTGTAAGCACAAATAATTGATACGGGGACTGTATGAGTACGGGAAGCACAAAAAAAATATTAAGCATAATTTCAAACGTATTTTTGTTTATTGTTATTGCGATCTGTATATTTTCGGTGCTTGTTGCCGTATTTGCCAAAAAAGATTCTGACGGCGCGGCAGAAATATTCGGTTATCAGGTCAGAATCGTAACCACCGACTCTATGGCAAAATGCGAGTCGACAGATGTGTCGGATTTCAAAATAAAGAGCTTACCGTCGGGTACGTTGATCTTGGTTGATGTCGTGCCGCAAGATGAGACAGAAGCCAACGAGTGGTACTCAAAACTTGAGAAAGGCGATGTTCTGACATTCCGATACGTTTACGCCGAGCAGATAACGATAACACACAGAGTTACGAATATAACCGATAAGGAAGACGGCGGGTATATTATAGAGCTTGCCGGAGACAACAAGAATTCCGGGTCGGATCAGCTTACACAGGTGATAGATACGTCTGTACAGAATGGCGGTAATTACGTTATAGGAAAGGTAACGGCAAAGTCGTTCTTCCTCGGTTTTATTGTCAATTTGATCAGATCTCCGGCAGGGATGATATTTGTACTTATAGTTCCTTGCACCGTAGTGATTTTGCTTGAGTTGGTCAAGATAGTCGGGACTTCAAGCTCGGATAAGAAAAAAAGGCGCGGGGAAGCTGACGAACCCGAAAAAGACGCCGATAAAGATGCGAACGAATAGAAAAAAGCCACGGACCCACATATGAGACTGCTAATAAAGAATGAAAGGAGTATCTCCCACAGCGGAAAAGCGGGGTGTAAGATCAAATGAAAACAGTAATACTTATTTACGATATTATAGCAGCGCTGTTGGCGCTTTCTTCAATCGGATACGTAGTGTCGGATGTTGTAATTGAGCATATCGGAAAGAAAAAGGCAGCGAATATAGTGCCTGAACCCGAGGTAATACCCGAGCCTGAACCCGAGGTAATACCCGAGCCGAAGCCCGAGATCGTCGAAGAAATGCCGGATACCGTCGAACATATCGATGCGGAAAAGGCAGATGAGATGATATCGGATGATCTCGCTATGTCACAGGTACTTACGGAAAGCGGTGCGGGCGTTGGATATAAGACCTATATCAATATAGGCACGCTTGACGAGAATTTTGAAGCAAACGACGTTATAACACTTGATATTTTGAAGGAAAAAGGGCTCGTAAACAAAAAGGCTCAGCGTATAAAGATACTTGCGGATGGAATTTTGACAAAGCCGTTTACGGTAAAGGCGGAGAGCTTTTCGATTCAGGCAGTTAAGATGATAGAGCTGACCGGCGGTAGAGTAGTAATGTTGAGACAATAATGTTTGCCTCGCTTCCACTCAGGGGAAGCGTTACAATAATAAAAATACTGACGAAAGGAGGACTATAGCTGTGAGCAGTAAGAAATTAAGCAGAATAGTTATCATTGTTTGCTCGATCGCAATGGCTTGCATGACGATGGTAATGGGAGTTACATATGCTTTGCTTTCGGAAAAGGTGACCGTAAAAAACCATCTCCAGACCGGAAATCTCAATCTTGAACTCAGAAGAACAAATCTCGAATACGTTATCCTTGATAACGAAACGGGAAATCTCAAAAAGCATGTTATCAACGGAGAAGTAAACTTTACTGAACCAGTAGATGATGGTATCTTCGGAATCGACCCCGCGAATATGCTCATCGCTCCCAATAGCTATTTTGTGGCAACGATGCAGCTTGAAAACGTTGGAAACGTTGCTTTTGATTATCAGATAAGACTTAATCTGATAAGCGATATCAACGAGCTTGCAGAGCAGTTGAAGGTTACTGTAACATACCCGGAATCTCCTGAAACTCCCGCAAAGGTGGCAATGCTCAGCGAGCTTAAGGGTGATGGAAACAGTCTCGTGATCACCAATGCAAAGATGCACCCCGACGATGATGTTCATGCATTTACGGTCAGAGTTGAGTTCATCGATGATAATACCACCAACAACTCAGCGATTGCACAGGCTGTTGATTTTGACTTGACTGTAGTGGCTACACAGTCTCTGACAAGCGATTGATCTGAATGGTCAACAAAAAGACAAAGATAGTTTTTTGAATCGGATCGCAGCTTGTTAGAATCCGAGTGAAAATCTTTCATAAAGCCGATTTTTGTCAGTAGTTTGGTAGAAATACGTCAGTACATTTGCCGGTGAAAATTAAAATCAGGTCTTAAAAGTCCCACTCGCGTTGCGAGAGGGACTTTTAATTATGTAGTTTTGTCAATGATGTGAGACTGCAAAAGCGGTGCGGATTTTAAGCATAGAAGAAATCAATACGAACTGACTCAAGGTATTGGAGAATTTTATCTGTGCCTCTGTTAATTGTAAATCAAGCAAAAAAGTACAGAAATTTCAAAAAAACTATTGACAAGATAGGCGAGTAGTGATATAATATGACATCATAAACCGTTGAAGCGGAGATAACGTCATTCAAGACTACACAGAGAGCCCGTGGTGCTGAGAGTCGGGTTAGAAACTGTTTGGCAAATGGACCGCAGAGGGCGCAGTCAAAAGAGAAGGGGGAACTTCTCCGAGTATTCTGCGACGTTGAAGGCAGACGTGAATTGCCGGGGATATGCGCGTTCGAAGAACGATGTATCCTGCTGAGCGCACACCCTCTTTGGATGTGAATCAAGGTGGCACCGCGGATAGTGTTGCACTTGCAAAGCAAAGTGCTTTATTCGTCCTTGACAGAAGCTATATTTCTGTCAAGGGCTTTTTGTTTGCATTTCAAGCTCCTTTGGCAGAAAAGTCAAAGGAGTATTTTTTATTCAGGAGGTACTGAACATGAATTTTTTACCTACACTCGACGAGGTCAATAAAATTGCGGCTACCGGTAAGTATGATGTGTTACCCGTGAGCTGCGAGATCTTATCGGACTTCACAACACCAATTGAGACAATGAGGATACTGAAAAACGTATCCACACATTGCTATATGCTGGAATCCGCGCAGGCCAACGAAACTTGGGGGCGATATACATTTCTCGGCTTTGATCCGAAGATGGAGATCACTTGTATTGATGGGGAAATGAAGGCAGGCAATTTCAAGGTGAAAACAGATAATCCTTCGGAATACCTCCGTCAGCTTCTTGCGGATTACAGAAGCCCACGCTTTGATTATCTTCCTTCTTTTACGGGCGGTCTTGTTGGTTATTTCTCTTACGACTACCTTGGATACAGCGAACCGAGTGTTAAAATAGATGTGCAGGACACCGAGGCGTTTAAGGACGTTGACCTGATGCTCTTTGATAAGGTCATTGCCTTCGATAATCTGAAGCAAAAAATAATCCTTATCGTGAATATGCCTCTCGATGACGTGGAGGTGGGTTATAATAAAGCGATCATGGAGCTGCATCAGCTTGCAGAGCTTCTTCGTCACGGCGAAAAGAAGAATGAGCCGGGCGGCAAATTGCTCGGCGATGTAACGCCGCTGTTCGACAAAGAGCAGTTCTGCGGTATGGTGGAAAAAGCGAAGCACCATATCAGAGAGGGCGACATCTTTCAGATCGTGCTTTCCAACCGACTTTCCGCACCGTTTGAAGGAAGTCTTCTCAACACCTACCGTGTACTTCGTACCATCAATCCGTCACCCTATATGTTTTATTTTTCGGGTACGGACGTTGAGGTTGCGGGAGCGTCACCCGAAACACTTGTGAAGCTTGAAAACGGCGTTCTCCATACGTTCCCATTGGCGGGAACCAGACCGAGAGGCAAGACAAAAGAGGAAGATAAAGCCCTTGAAGCCGAGCTTCTTGACGACAAGAAGGAGCTTGCCGAGCACAATATGCTCGTTGACCTCGGACGCAACGACCTCGGCAAGATCAGCAAATTCGGCACAGTCGAGGTAGAAAAGCTTCATTCCATAGAAAGATATTCCCACGTCATGCACATCGGATCTACCGTGCGGGGCGAGATCGACGATAAGCACGATGCACTGGATGCCATTGAAGCGGTACTGCCCGCAGGCACTCTATCGGGCGCTCCCAAGATCAGAGCCTGTCAGCTGATCGGTGAGCTTGAAAATAACAAGCGGGGCATCTACGGCGGCGCCATAGGATACATTGATTTTACGGGTAATATGGACACCTGTATTGCCATCCGCATTGCCTATAAAAAGAACGGAAAGGTGTTCGTGAGAAGCGGCGCGGGAATCGTTGCCGATTCGGTTCCCGAAAAGGAATATGAAGAGTGCCTGAACAAAGCGAAGGCCTCGCTCAAAGCACTTAGGCTCGCGCAGGAGGATGAAATATGATTTTACTGATTGATAACTACGACAGCTTTTCCTACAACCTCTTTCAGCTTGTAGGAGAAATTGAGCCGAATATTAAGGTTATCCGCAATGATGAAATGACGGTGGATGAAATTAAGGACCTAAAGCCCGGAAGAATCATTCTCTCACCCGGGCCGGGCAGACCCGAGGATTCAGGCGTGATTGTTGAGGTCGCCAAAACGCTTGGAAAGGATATACCGATCCTCGGAGTTTGCCTCGGGCATCAGGCAATTTGCGCGGCGTTCGGAGCAACCGTCACATATGCGAAAGAGCTGATGCACGGAAAGCAATCCGACGTTGAATTTGACACGGAAAGTCCGTTGTTCAAGGGCTGCCCGAAGGTCGCACCCGTCGCAAGATACCACTCGCTTGCCGCTGATCCCGCAACGATACCCGATTGCTTGAAGATAACGGCACGCACTACCGATGGCGAGGTAATGGCGGTACAACACAAGGAATATCCGATCTACGGCGTGCAATTCCATCCTGAGTCGATCATGACTCCCGATGGCAAAATAATGCTCAACAATTTCATAAAATCCATTTGAAAGTTTTTGAAGATTTTCAAGAAACTTTTCTCAAAAAGTTTCTTGAATGGTGTGCGGGGCAAAGCCCCGAAAGAAAGGAGATATGAGCCATGATTAAAGCGGCTATTGAAAAAATTGCAAATAAAGAAGACCTGACCTATGGGGAGGCATATTCGGTCATGAACGAGATCATGAACGGAGACACGACACAAACGCAGAATGCGGCATTTCTTGCTGCACTGGCTACAAAAAGCACAAGAGCAGAAACGACCGAGGAGATCGCAGGCTGCGCCGCCGCGATGAGAGACCACGCCGTAAAGGTCGAGAGTGAATTTGACCTTTTCGAGATCGTAGGTACGGGTGGCGACGGAGCGCATAGCTTTAACATCTCCACCACATCGGCACTGGTCGCCGCCGCCGGCGGAATGAAGGTCGCCAAGCACGGCAACAGAGCCGCGTCCTCTAAGTGCGGGACGGCGGATTGCCTCGAAGCTCTCGGTGTGAACATTCAGCAGAGCCCTGAAAGATGCAAAGAGCTTCTGCGTGAGGTGGGTATGTGCTTCTTCTTTGCACAGAAGTATCACACCTCGATGAAGTATGTCGGCGCTATTCGTAAGGAGCTCGGCTTTCGTACCGTGTTCAATATCCTCGGTCCGCTGACCAACCCCGGAAGTCCCAAGATGCAGCTGCTGGGTGTGTACGACGAATATCTTGTTGAGCCGCTTGCACAAGTGCTCATCAACCTCGGAGTTAAGAGAGGTATGGTGGTTTACGGACAGGATAAGCTGGATGAGATCTCCATGAGCTCCCCAACAACCGTTTGTGAGCTTAAGGACGGATGGTTCAAGTCCTATGTCATCACCCCCGAGGATTTCGGCTTTGCGCGATGTGAAAAGAGTGATCTTGTTGGTGGTACACCCGAAGAAAATGCCAAGATCACACTTGCCATTCTGAATGGCGAGAAGGGACACAAGAGAAACGCAGTTTTGATGAATGCAGGTGCGGCTCTCTATATCGGTGGCAAGGCAGAGACGATGGCAGAGGGCGTGAAGCTCGCCGCAGAGCTGATCGATTCGGGTAAAGCGCTTGAAATCCTGAGTCAGCTCATTGAGGTCAGCAACCGACCCGAGGAGACGGTATGACGATTTTAGATCAGCTTGCCGACCACGCAAGAGAACGTGTAGAGGAAGCAAAAAAGAAAACACCGATTGACGAGATTAAGCGGCAGTCTTTATCCCTTCCAAAAGGCGATTTTGCTTTTGAAAGGGTACTGAAAAAGAATGGCATCTCTTTTATCTGCGAGTGCAAAAAGGCATCACCCTCAAAGGGCTTGATCGCTCCCGATTTTCCGTATCTTGAAATTGCCAAAGAGTACGAAGCGGCAGGCGCCGATTGCATTTCCGTGCTGACAGAGCCGAAATGGTTTCTCGGAAGTGATGAATATTTGCGTGAGATTGCAAGCACCGTTTCCACGCCTTGTTTGCGCAAGGATTTTACCGTGGACGAATATATGATCTATGAAGCAAAGCTTCTCGGTGCGTCGGCAGTATTGTTGATATGCTCTCTGTTGACAGCAGAGGATATCCGTGAATATATCTATCTCTGCGACGAGCTCGGTCTATCGGCACTGGTCGAGGCGCACGATGAATTTGAAGTAAAGGTAGCAGTCAATGCAGGCGCGAGAATGATCGGTGTAAACAACCGAAATCTCAAGGACTTTTCGGTGGATACCGAAAACAGCGCAAGGCTCCGCAGGCTGATTCCAAACGACGTTCTGTTCATTTCCGAAAGCGGTGTAAGAAACGCCGAGGACGTTGCAAAGCTCCGCGAGATCGGTGCAAATGCCGTTCTGATAGGAGAGACCCTTATGAGAGCGACAGATAAGAAAGCCAAGCTTGCGGAACTTCGAGGTGCGATATGACAAGGATCAAGCTGTGCGGTCTCTCTCGTCCATGCGATATTGAAGCGGCAAACTGGCTACGCCCCGAATATATCGGCTTCGTTTTTTCACCGAAAAGCAAGCGTTACGTATCTCCCAAACTGGCGACAGAGCTAAAACGACTTTTGCATCCCGATATCAAAGCAGTCGGTGTTTTTGTAAACGAGAGTTTACAAAATGTTGCCGAATTGCTGAAAAACGGAGTCATTGATATTACACAACTGCACGGTGACGAAAGCGAAGAATATATCAACAAGCTAAGAGCATTTACCGATAAACCAATCATCAAGGCGTTTCGTGTGAGCCGTGAGCAAGACGTAGCAAATGCGAACGCAAGCACCGCCGATTACGTTCTGCTTGATTCGGGCGCCGGCACCGGAACGGTGTTCGATTGGAATCTGATATCAAAGATAGACAGGCCGTATTTTCTCGCAGGCGGGCTTGATACCGAGAACGTGTGTGAAGCAATCAAAGAATTACATCCCTTTGCGGTAGACGTCAGTTCGGGCATCGAAACAGACGGGCTAAAGGATAAAACAAAAATGGCGGCGTTCGTTGCCGCAGTCAGAAAGGAAGAAATAATATGACAAATCCAAACGGACGCTTCGGTATCCACGGCGGGCAATACATCCCCGAGACCTTGATGAACGCCGTGATCGAACTGGAGGAAGCGTATAATCATTATAAAAACGATCCCGAATTCAACAGGGAACTCAACAAACTCTTTAACGAATATGCAGGCAGACCGTCAAGGCTTTACCATGCAGAGAAGATGACCCGAGACCTCGGCGGCGCGAAAATATACCTAAAGCGTGAGGATCTCAACCACACCGGCGCGCACAAGATCAACAACGTGTTAGGTCAGGCACTTCTTGCCAAGAAGATGGGTAAGACCCGTCTGATCGCCGAGACGGGCGCAGGTCAGCACGGCGTTGCTACGGCAACCGCCGCCGCGCTGATGGGCATGGAATGTGTGGTCTTCATGGGTGAGGAGGATACCATACGTCAGGCTCTTAACGTCTACCGTATGCGTCTGCTCGGTGCCGAGGTCATTCCCGTCAAAACTGGCACGGCAACACTGAAGGACGCGGTCTCCGAGGCTATGCGCGAGTGGACTTCGAGAATTTCGGATACCCACTACTGCCTCGGCTCGGTTATGGGACCCCACCCGTTCCCGACCATCGTTCGTGATTTTCAAGCGGTGATATCCAAAGAGATCAAGGAACAGATCATTCAAAAAGAAGGCAGACTTCCAGACGCGGTAATTGCTTGCGTGGGTGGTGGCTCCAATGCTATCGGCAGCTTCTATCACTTTATTGAGGATCAAGGTGTCAGGCTGATCGGCTGTGAGGCGGCAGGACGGGGTATTGATACCTTTGAAACGGCGGCAACTATTGCTACGGGCAGACTCGGCATCTTCCACGGCATGAAATCCTATTTCTGTCAGGATAAGGACGGACAGATCGCTCCCGTTTATTCTATTTCGGCAGGTCTTGACTATCCCGGTGTTGGCCCCGAGCATGCGCATTTGCATGACATCGGCAGAGCAGAGTACGTTCCCGTAACCGACGACGAGGCGGTAAACGCCTTCGAGTATCTTGCCAAGACCGAGGGCATCATTCCCGCCATTGAGTCGGCTCACGCCGTTGCCCACGCCATTAAACTCGCACCGACAATGAGCAAAGACCAAATTATCGTTATCACCATATCAGGCAGAGGCGACAAGGATTGCGCCGCCATTGCCCGTTACAGAGGGGAGGATCTCCATGAGTAATATAGGAAAAGCATTTGAAAACGGAAAGGCGTTCATCGCCTTTATCACCTGCGGCGATCCCGATTTGGAAACTACCGCCGCTACCGTTCGTGCCGCCGTGGAGAACGGTGCTGACCTCATCGAGCTCGGTATTCCGTTTTCGGACCCGACAGCAGAAGGCCCCGTCATTCAGGGGGCAAACCTCCGCGCGCTGAACGGCGGCGTTACCACCGATAAGATATTTGCCTTTGTAAAAGAGCTTCGCCGCGAAGTAAAGGTGCCGATGGTGTTTATGACCTACGCAAACGTGGTGTTCTCCTACGGTGCGGAGAAGTTTATTTCCACATGTCGGAATATCGAAATTGACGGACTCATTCTGCCCGATCTGCCTTTTGAGGAAAAGGAAGAGTTTTTACCGATCTGCCACAAGTACGGTGTAGATTTGGTATCACTGATCGCACCGACTTCAGAGAACCGTATTGCGATGATCGCAAAGGAAGCCGAGGGCTTTCTCTACATCGTTTCCAGTCTCGGCGTTACGGGCACAAGAAGCGAGATCAGGACCGATCTTGCCTCTATCGTCGATGTCGTAAGGCAGAACACCGATATCCCATGTGCCATCGGCTTCGGTATCTCCACTCCCGAGCAGGCAAAGAAAATGGCGGATATCTCCGACGGTGCCATCGTCGGCTCTGCCATCATCAAGTTGCTTGAAAAATACGGCAAGGATGCGCCGAGATATGTCGGAGAATACGTAAAGTCAATGAAGGATGCAATAAGATAACAACTGAGGCGCCGCCCGGAAGCGACGCCTTTATCATGTCTGTTGATCTTCCTGCATTTCCTTGCGTTTCCGCCGCCTGACACGGTTGATGTGTCTTTCAAAATCGCCGTTCAATATCAGCTCTGCCAACACATACTGTATGTAGGTTGGAACGGTACACGAATAGAACCCGAGATTTTCTTCAAAGATCGGAACAAGGTGCCTCGGCAATATCATATATCCTACACGCAAAGCGGGGGAGATGGTTCTCGAAAAGGTGTTCATATAGATCACGTTCTCATTCGGTGAGCTACCGAACAATGTCTCCTCCGGCTTTTTGGAGATCGAAAATTCCGACTCGAAATCATCTTCTATGATATAACGGTCATCGGTGCTTGCAAAGCGGAGATACTCGTGACGCTTGGAGGCGGAGGCGGTAATGCCGCTGGGGAAGCTTCGGTAGGGGGTAATGTGCAGAACATCTGCACTCGATGCCCATAAGGCTTGACTTTCTATTCCGTCCTGACCGATAGGGAGTGATTCGTATTTTACATCGGCAGCTCGATAGACCTGCTCTATCTTTTTGTACGAGGGGGCTTCTATACCGTAAACGCGATCTTTTCCAAGCAGTTCAACGATCAGGGTATAGAGATATTCCGATCCTGAGCCGATGAATATCTGTTCCGTGTCACAGATAATTCCTCGATTTCTCGCAAGGTACTGTCTGATTGCTTCTCTCAACTCGGTACATCCCTCGTTGGGTGACCTTTCAAGGATAGCTTCTCCCAGATCGGTCATGACGCTCCGCATGGTTTTGGTTAAGGTGGAGAAGGGAAATTCTACGTTTGTATCGGAATTTTGACGTTGCGTTCGCGGTGCTTTTTTGCTCGTGGGAACGGCAAAGCCTTCGTCTGAGCGAAAGATCACAAAAAATCCGCTTCGTTCCTTAGATTCCACATATCCTTCATCGCAAAGGAGTGCGTAAGCGTGCTCTACCGTTATGGTGCTGATTCCTACCTCGTCCGCAATGATCCTTTTTGAGGGGAGCTTTGTATTGTACGGATATACGCCCGCCACAATATCATCCCGGACCTGCCTGTAGAGTTGAATATAGGCAGGTGCACGATCGGTTTCTTGAATGATGTATTTCATCTGGATATATAAAACTCTCCGTTTCTGACTATTTTTATATGCCAAAAAGTATTATATACTATTTCCATCAGAAAATCAAGGAGGATTTTTAAAAAATGGCAGAAAAAAGATATGAACTCAACAAGAATCTCGCTCAAATGTTAAAGGGCGGTGTGATTATGGATGTTACCACTCCCGAGCAGGCGAAAATAGCGGAAGCCGCAGGCGCGTGCGCCGTTATGGCGCTGGAGCGTATTCCGGCTGATATCCGTGCGGCAGGCGGTGTTTCCCGTATGAGCGACCCTAAAATGATCAAGGGTATTCAAGAGGCGGTATCAATTCCGGTTATGGCTAAGTGCCGTATCGGTCATTTTGCGGAGGCGCAGATACTTCAGGCTATCGAGATAGACTATATCGACGAGAGCGAAGTCCTCTCTCCGGCAGATGATAAGTACCATATAGACAAGACTAAATTCGACGTGCCGTTTGTATGCGGTGCAAAGGATCTCGGTGAGGCTCTTCGCCGCATCAACGAGGGTGCGTCTATGATAAGGACCAAGGGCGAGCCCGGCACGGGCGACGTTGTTCAGGCGGTCAGACATATGCGTATGATGCAGTCGGAAATTCGCAGGATCGGCTCCATGGCAGAGGACGAGCTGTTCGATACCGCAAAGCAGCTGCAGGTTCCTTACGAGCTTGTACTCTACGTTCACGAGCACAAGAAGCTTCCCGTCGTAAACTTTGCGGCAGGCGGTGTCGCAACTCCTGCCGATGCGGCTTTGATGATGCAGCTCGGAGCAGAGGGCGTATTCGTAGGCTCAGGTATCTTCAAGTCGGGCAACCCCGAAAAGAGAGCGGCAGCCATCGTTAAGGCAGTAACCAACTTCAACGATGCAAAGATGCTCGCAGAGCTTTCCGAGGATCTCGGTGAGGCGATGGTCGGTATCAACGAGCAGGAGATCGAGCTTTTGATGGCTGAAAGAGGTAAATAAAAGATGCAGATTGCTGTGCTTGCCCTTCAGGGGGCTTTCATTGAGCATGAGCAGATGCTGGAGCGACTCGGAGTTTCTACCCTTGAGATCCGTCAGAAGCGCGACTTGGAGCGCCATTACGATGGATTGATAATACCCGGCGGAGAGAGCACCGTTCAGGGTAAGCTTATGCGTGAACTTGACCTGTTCGATACTGTCAAAGAGCAGATCGAAGGGGGATTTCCCGTATTCGGAACCTGTGCAGGTCTGCTTTTGCTTGCAAAGAAAATCGAAAACGATGACCGTCGGCACTTTGCGACAATGAATATTACCGCCGTGCGCAATGCTTACGGCAGACAGCTCGGAAGTTTTTATACAGAGGCGGAGTTTAAGGGTATAGGCAAGATCCCGATGACTTTTATTCGCGCGCCGTATATAGGCTCGGTCGAGGGTGATGCCGAGGTGCTGGCAACGGTTGACGGAAAGATAGTTGCGGCAAAGCAGAATAATCAATTGGTCACCGCTTTTCATCCCGAATTAAACAGCGATTTGTCCGTGCACCGATATTTCGTAAATATGGTTAGAGAAACAATTAAATAATGAATAGTAAGAAGGTGTTTCGTAAGGGACACCTTTTTCTGATTTCCGACTGCATAAAAATTTTTGAAAAATTTTTCTAAAACCTATTGACAAGGTAGGCATTGCGTGCTATAATAATACCAACCTCGTAAGTAGGTAATACATATCCGATTGTAAAAACCAGCGATTTCAAATAAAATCCGTTTTTTCGGCGGCTTTGCCACCGAAAAAACACCTCTAAGACGAGCAAAGCGAGTCCGCGCGCCGAGGGGAGGTGCCAAAGTCTTCGATTTTGGCAGGCGGCGATAAGCGCGCGTATCTCCGCCGCGCGGGTATCAATTGGAAAATGCAGTTTTACAATTGACTAAGGTAATACAAAAAAGGAGGACAGGCTATGAAGAAGTACGGTTCCGGTACCGCTGTGATGATGTGTAAATGCATGTGCTGCTGTATGTGCGTCACTTTTAGCATGTCAAATCCCGATTTGTTCTCCACATCCAATAGAAACATTGTTTTGCACGCCCGGGCGTAATCACATTGCTTTTGTTCGGGAGATTATTCGGAGTCTTCCGATTTATTATTTACAGGTAGGTACTCTCTATGAAAAACTATTTTGAAACCCTTGTAAGAGCAAACTTTCGTTTTGGACGAATGTGTCGATGTTGAACGTATCATTTTATCAATAAGTCAAAATCAACAACATCACATATTCTTAATAACGAAAGGAAATAAATATTATGTCTAACTATAAATTTGAAACACTTCAGCTCCACGTAGGACAGGAGCAGCCCGATCCCG
>CAYQEY010000002.1:0-54116 GCA_964416635.1 uncultured Lachnospiraceae bacterium
CATCCAACCTCCTCCTGAACGGAGAATACAAAGTAAACATCGGCGTCAAGCTCGCATTTTGCAAGTCTTTGGGCAACTGCAAGAAGGACAAGACAGCCGACTCTGTCGTCGATCGGTCTGCCCGCAACTCGCTTTGAGCCGAGTCGATAAAGCTCGGGAGCTCCCATAAAAGCGTCTCCGATGCGAACTCTGCGTTCAGCCTGCGCCCTGCTCGAAGCGCCGATATCGATAAACATTTTGTCGGGAGCAAATTCCTCGGGCTTGGTTCTCGAATTGGGAACGAACACACCGACGACTCCGCTCTCGGACACCATCTTACTGAAGGACGAAGCCACAAAGCTGATGCCTCCGATGGGAGCGACCCTGATAAGTCCGTTATCCTCGATGAAATTAACGATAAATCCGATCTCGTCCATATGAGCGCAGAGCATTATTCTCTTTTCGCCTGTGCGACCCTTTTTAAGTGCTATGAGATTTCCGAGTGCATCGACCTCCGTTGTATCCGTAAGACCTTCTATCTTGCTCTTTATTACCTCTCTGATCTGCGTCTCTCTTCCCGATATGGAATGAGCGGCGCAGAGCTCTTTGAGTGTTGTATATAAATTCATAGCTCTCTCCTGTTTTTACTCTTCGATGCCGAGAATTTCTTTGATCACGGGAAGAAGCGTGTCAGCCGCTGCCCTGTGTCCTTCGACCGTGGGGTGTCCCTGAGCACCGCCGGTGCTTTTGGGAACCTGACACATATAAATTCCTGCGTCCTCTCCGCCGAGGCTGTCAATTGCGCCCTTGATCTCATTATACAGGTAGGTTCCGACAAAGCCGTATGCCCATACTATCGGAACATTCTCACCGTACGAATCGCGTACAAGCTCAATGAACTCCTCGGTCTTTTGTCTTACTTCAGCGGGCTTACACATATTGGGGTCCTTGTTCTTGTTGAGGAAGTAGTCGTTAGTACCGAGATTTATAACAATGATATCGGGAGTACGGAGGAAGAAGCTGTGATCCTCATCGAACTTCTTATCCAGCTTGCCGCGTGAGTAGGACGCCTTGGTATAGAAATCAAACAGCGGGTCATACCAGCTTCCTGCAATACCTATACCGCTCTGAGAAATAATCGAGTAATCTGCGTCAAGGTCTTGCGCTATCATATATCCGTAGCTCTGCGTTGCGTCTTCCCAAATAGGTGTCTGAGGTTTTTCACTCGAATTTACGCCCAAATTACCCATGCCGCAGGTAAGGCTGTCACCTATGACCTCGATGTAAAGCTGCTTCTGCTCGGGCGGTGTCGTCAGCTCACCCTCAATCTTTATCGATCTGATCTCGCAAATTGTGTAGTTTGACTCGGTCTGCTTGACCACGGTTATGGTGTGCTCGCCCTCTTCAATGAAATTGGCTATCTTCAGCTCGGTCGCGCCGGGTTCTACGGAAAGTCTGTAAGGCTGACGCTCGCCGTCGATGTATATCGTAAAGTAAGTAGTTGTGCATCCCGATTTAACCCCCGAAGTAACAACATCAATGTATACCGCATTTTTCATCGTTCCGCAGAATTCAATTCCGGACGCGCTGTGGTCACAAATAATTCCGTTGTCGGACAAAGTGGTTCTGCCCAGAGTCTTTACCATACTCCACTTGCTGGCGAGATCTACCGTTATCTGTCCTTCGGGGACCTTTTCGGTAGGCTTTTCGGTGGGCTTTGCGGTAGTCTTTTCGGTGGTCTTTTGAGTAGAGGCTTCAGTGTCTTTCATTTCCGTGCTCTCCTGTTGAGTTTCTGAGTTGTTCGAACTGTCGTTACATGCAATAAGTGAAACGGGCGTCATAGTGATGACCAAAAGAATTGCCAAGATCCTAAATAATTTTTTCATAATATCTCCTCTTTCAATTTAATTTGTCGGAATTTCTTATAATCGCTTCCGCAAGATCTCTGACCGATTCATAGTCGTCAAGACTTGCCACGCAAGCGGGTGAGTGCAGATATCTTGTCGGCACCGAGATAGCCAACGTCTTTACCCCTTCGGTGCTCTTGTGAATGTGTCCTGCGTCGTTGCCGCCCGAGACGTATCTCTTGAGCTGTGCGGCGATTCCGTTTTTGTTTGCCGTGTCTAATGCGAGATCAACGAACTCTCTGCCGTATATAGTCGAGCGATCGGCTATAGAAATAACCCCGCCCTTGCCGACGTCGGCAACCCGGCGGCACGCCTCGGTTTCGGGAAGGTCGCCTATTGCCGTCGTTTCGAGAACTATCGCGTAATCCGGACGGATAAGGCTTGCCACGCATCCCGCACCGCTGTATCCTATCTCCTCGCGAACTGTGAAGCAGAAATAAACGTCTGCATTTTTGTCGATAGGATCATCTTTGAGCGACTGCATTATCTCAAGCATAGCCGCACAACCCATTCTGTCGTCGAGTGCCTTCGATTTAAGCGTTCTGCCGCCCTTGCCGAATTCGTAAAATTCGGAATCGAAGGTGCCATAGTCCCCTATCGCCACGCTTTTCTCTGCCTCGGCGCGGCTCTCGGCTCCGATGTCTACGTACATTTTGCGAGCCTTTGTCGGTATCTCTCGTTCCTCCGGGCTCTTGTGGTGTATCGCCTTTGAGCAGATAACTCCCCTCACGAGCTTTTTCTCGTTTCCGACAAAAACCTTTCGCCCGGCAAGCACCGACGGATCTATGCCGCCGACGCATCCGAAGGTAAGCATTCCGTCCTCTCGTATATCGGATACCATAAATCCGACCTCGTCCATGTGCGCCGAGACCATTATTTTCTTTCTGTCGGAAGAATTCAAATCTCCAAAGCTCATAACGGCTATAAGATCGCCCATTCTGTCAACCGTCACGCGATCGGCGATAAGCTCAGCTCTCGGGCGTATCAGCTCTCTGACCCTGTCTTCACAGCCCGACGGCCCGAATTCAAGGCTGAGTTCACGAATAAGCCCGACAGAACTCGGTTTTGTAATATCGCTCACATTATCGCCTCCTTTCCGAATCTCTCCGCGATCTCTGCAGAACAGATAAACTCTCTGACCGCTCCGCAAAGAACGTTGCAGTCGTCAAGATTTATAACTTCATTATAGGTATGCATATTCCTCAGCGGCAGACCTATATCCACCGTGGGCACTCCGTTTCGCACAAGGTTCACGGTCGGAGCGTTTGTCCCCGTGTCGGAAGGTGCCGCAGATGGAATTACCGGAAGTCCGCAAGAGCGGTAAAGCTCCGCAGTCATCCTCGTTAGGTCTCTGTGCGTAGCTGCCGAATAGGTCACCGACACTCCCCCGCCCATCTTTACCGATTCATTTGGCGGAACGTCGGGCGCGCTGCCGAGGTTTACGTCTATAACCAGCGCATAGTCGGGTTCGACCTTAAAAGTTGCGGACAGTGCGCCGCCGAGCATCGAGGTCTCCTCCCTTGCCGAGAAGCAAAGATAAACGTCGCCCGCAAGCTCCTCTCTCGGCGTATCTATAACCGCTCTTGCCGCGATCGCTCCACATGCCTTATCATCAAAACTCTTGCCCGCGATATATTTTTCTCCAAGCTCGGAGTATGCCGTGGCACAAACGATAGGACTGCCTACGGGCACAAGCTCGCGAAGCTCGTCGAGCGTGTATCCGAGTCCGACGTCAACCAGCAATTCGTCTACGGGTGTGAGCTTTGCATCCTTGCCTGCACGGAGATGCGGCGGTGTTGATATCACCACTCCTCTCAATTCTTCCTTGCCGCAAACGACAACGTCAGCCGCCTGCATTATGGCAGGGTCTATACCGCCGACCCTTACCATCCTCAAAAATCCGCCTTCCGGCACATCGGCAACCATCATACCGACCTCGTCGAAATGAGCGTCTACAAGTATTTTGGGTGCGTTCTCTTTGCCGCATTTGCGAACGAGCAGCTGATTGCCGACAAGATCCGTCTTTATCTCGTCGAAATATTGAGAATATATCTCCCTGACTCTGTCGGACGCTCTGTATTCAAAGCCCGAAAGCGACGGTATCGAGCAAAGTCTGATCATATCCTCCTTCAGGCACTCGCGGCTTGCGTATACCTTCACCGCCTCGGATTCTTCAGAAGATTCGGTGCCCTTGGTTTCTTCGTTCTCCATATTACCCTCCTTTAACCCCAATATTTTTTATCGAGGCTTCTGTACTGTATAGCCTCGGCTATATGGTTTGCTTTTATAGTCTCGGACCTGTCCATATCCGCTATTGTACGCGCCACTCTCATGATACGGTCATATCCGCGTGCCGACATTCCCATGCGCTCATACGCCGCCTTAAGTATCGCACTTGCGGCAGGCTCCATAACACAATATTTTCTTATCAACGCAGAGTCAAGCTGAGCATTGCACCAAACCTTACGCTCCCGCTCCTCATTCATCCGTTCAAGTGCAAATTTGCGTGCCGCATTTACCCGTTCGCGTATCACCGCCGAGCTCTCGGCAGGTGCGCTTGACTGTGCAAGCTCGTCGTAAGAGAGCGACGGAAGCTCTATTTGTATGTCTATTCTGTCAAGCATCGGACCGCTTATCTTGGATATGTATCGCTTAACGTCGTTGGGATGGCAGGTGCAGGGCTTTGTCGGATGTCCGAAGTAACCGCATCTGCAGGGGTTCATGGCAGCCACAAGCATAAACGAGCAAGGATACGTGACTCTGCCGTTTGCGCGAGTTATTGTGACGCATCTGTCCTCAAGCGGCTGACGGAGCGCATCGGTCACATGCTTTGGGAACTCGGGAAGCTCATCCAAAAACAAAACTCCGTTATGCGCGAGCGACACCTCACCCGGAAGCGGATTTATTCCGCCTCCGACAAGACTTGCCGAACTCATCGTGTGGTGCGGAGATCGGAACGGTCTTTGTGAGATAAGCGAAACTCCGCTCTTGAGAACTCCCGCCACAGAATGTATCTTTGTGCACTCTATAGCCTCTGCGAAATCAAGCGGCGGCATGATGGTCGGAATACGCTTGGCAAGCATCGACTTTCCGGTTCCCGGAGGACCTATGAGCAATATATTGTGACCTCCCGCAGCGGCTATCTCTATAGCTCTCTTTGCCATCGCCTGACCTTTGACGTCTGCAAAATCAAGAGCACTGTTTCGAACTGCCGCCTCAAATGCGTTCCTGTCACATTTGACGGGTTCAAGTGGCTTCTCACCATTGAGATGCATGACGAGATCCCTGACACACGCGACTGAATAAACCGTTATACCGTCGACTGCCGCCGCCTCGCCCGCATTCTCTGCAGGTGCGTAAAATTCTTTAAGACCTGCATCTCTCGCGGCAACACACATACAGAGTACTCCGCGCACACCGCGAAGCTCTCCCGAGAGCGAGAGCTCGCCGACAAAGCATTTGTCTGAAAAATCGACCTCTTGACCGAGAATCCCTCCGCAACGCATAATACCCATAAGTATTGCCGTATCAAACCCCGAGCCCTCTTTTTTGCGGTCAGCAGGGGCAAGGTTCAGCATAAGCTCCACGGACGGAAAATGAAATCCGCTGTTTTCACACGCGGTACGAACTCTCTCTTTCGCCTCCTTTACGGCAAGGTCGGGCAGACCGACAAGCTGAAAATCGGGTATTCTTGAGCGCGCGTTACACTCGACCGTAACGATATAGCCGTCAATGCCGAAAAGTCCTGCGCTGTAAACGGTGGATAGCATATTCCTTCCTCCCCAAAATCTATACACATCTATTTTAGCACATTTTTTCGGATTTTACAATAGATATATAAAAAACTTTGTGTCATAATTGTTTTTCCCGAACTCTTGACATTTTCGGAGCAGAGTGATATAATCAAGTCAAATAAAATCAGGAGGCCCATTATATGAAAAACATAATAGTTGAGGGACACCGCGGATACTGCGCGAAATACCCCGAAAATACGCTTATATCTTTTAAGGCAGCACTTGAGCTCGGCGTTGACGCATTCGAATTTGATGTATGGCTTACGTCGGATAAGGTTCCGGTAATCATGCACGACGGAAACGCTCTGCGCACTTGCGGAGTTGACCGTCACGTGCGCGATATGACGCTTGAAGAGGTAAAGCAGCTTGAGCCCTGCTATTCCGAAAAATTCGGAGACACATACAAAGGACTGGGGCTTACCGTCCCCACGCTTGAGGAAACACTTGAGCTTGCAACGAGCCTGCGCCCCGATATTCTTTTCGGAGTTGAGATAAAGGAATATACCGAGGAAAACGTTGATCTCACCGTCGCTCTTCTAAAAAAATACGGCGTGTTTGACCGTTGCTGGTTCTATGCATTCAACGGCAGAATTATCAAATACATCAAGGAAAAGTACAACGGACGCACGATGGGTTACCCCGATATACAGATGAAGGAATTTGATCCCGATTCGTACAATTACTACGAAGAGATAGGACTTTCGATGATGTTCGTCAGATCCGAGCTTTGCGAGTTTTACGTTAATAAAGGTATGCCCGTTCATATGTACTGTGCCGATAACGAGGAAGACGTTCGTCTTTGCATCGATCGCGGTGCCGACCTCATCACGGCAAACGACCCCGTTCCGCTGATGAAAGTTCTCGGCAGACTTTAAAAAACAGTACATCCCGCGCGCAGCTTTTCCTGCTGGGGGTGACTGAGATCCCGGCTTTCAAAACAACAAACTTTTTAAGTGGCTTTTGCACCGGCTTTATAAAAAACAAGAAGCTTTCTCGGCAGCGATGAACTGTCTGAGAAAGCTTTCTTATTTCGTTATATTTCCCAATGGTAATTTCATTGAGCGCAGTGTTTTACAACAGACACTCAGACCTCGACTGACACAAACCGCTTACCACTTGTATCTGATATCGGTGCCTATAAAGCCCACTGTTTTAAAGTCATCGGGATTATGACGCACGATATAATCGATATACGAATCGACCAACCGGGCGGTTACGATATAGCCCTTCGGATCAAGGTGTCCGAGCAAAAAGTAATTCTTTCTGAATTCTTCGTCGTATTCCGGTCCGTATTCATAAAGGTCTATCACGTACGAGTTGTCAAAGATCTCGCACAGCCCGTAGAGAAGCTCACGCATGCGAAGCGTATCGGCGTCACCGATTCGGTGAGTCTCGCGCGGAAATGTCATAAAGAAGAACTTCGCGTCCGGACTTATCTCTTTATAACGGCTGATTATCATAGCGTAATATCCGATAAAGGTCTTTGCGTTTTTCGTATAGTCCTCAGGATGAACATCCTCAAGCGAACCTATAGGCATCCTTCCATTGCTGATATCATTGACACCGAGTGCGATAACGTACGCCTGTGCCGCCTTGTCGGCATCCCAAAAGCCTCTTTGCTCGGCAAATTGCTCGATATACTCCTTGGCAGTCATGCCGCCGCGCGAGAAATTATACGCCAAAAGTCCGTTATTGCGGGCTATATACTGTCCCCAGGAATACTCAAAAATGTCGTGGTATGCCTTATTTCCCTGCGGATCGCAGGTCTCAAATTCACCTGACGACAGGCTGTCGCCTATGAAAGCGATCGTTCTGAAAACAGACGTATAGCTGTATGAGCCCACAAGTCTGTCGAGTGGCTTTTCGTCCTTTGCGTAAAGTTCTTTACTCCAATCCATACTTATATCTCCTTAAAAAATTCGACTTCTTCCCCATCCGGTCCGACAACAAAAGCGATATTTATTGACATATTATCGGGGTATGAATCGAGTGTGATCACCTTCGGCGCGGTATGCTCGCCGAATCCCGCCGCTATTGCCGCGGAATACGCCGCATCAACGTTGTCAACGCGCAGGGCAAAATGCTGCCATTTGCCGGTTACGCTGTAATCGTCCGAGCCGTTCGCAAAAAGCTCGATTCTGCCTCCGTCTCCGATATCCAGCATAACGATGAGTCCATCTCCCTCGCCCCAACGAACTATCTCACACATTCCGAGAGCCTTGTACATGGCAAGGCTCTTTTCTATATCCTTGCATTTAAGCGCAATATGGTGAAATCCCATACCCTTGATAACATTATCGGACATAAATCATATTCCCTTCCATTCTTCCCGCCAATTTACACGAAGGTTATTTCCATCAAGCACGTCGATCTTGAGAATACTGTAACCCGAGCTCTTGAGATCATCCGGATGCCAATGATCGAGCATGAGATAAAAATCTCCGTTCACCTCGAATATGTACGAGCTCTGTCCGTCAAAGGTAGTATCCATCTTCTCGCCGCGGCAGGGATTGTCGATAAGCTTCCACTTGCCGAGCAGATACTCACAGCGCGCGAAAAGGGCCTGATTGGGAAGCCAACCCGTGCATCCCGAGCTTATCATATAATACATTCCGTCCTTGTAAAAAAGCGCGGGGGCTTCTCTTTCCTGATCTACCAAAATCGATACGTAAAATCCGTCAAGATCGGTATAATCGTCGTTAAGCCTTGCGATATTCATAGTCTTGTTCCAGTCCTTGGAATGTACAAGATAAGCCTTTCCGTCGATATCCTTGTATATCGTCATATCGCGGGAATCCTGCTTGTTCGGCTGTTTCGCGTAAAGAAATCTAAAAGGTCCCGTTGGGCTGTCCGACACCGCGACGGCGATCCCGCCGAAGACATAATCAGCGCTGTCTGCGTGTACCCAAAGCACGAAATTGTTGTTTTTCTCGTTGTATATTACCTTCGGACGCTCAAATACCTTTTTGTAGTAGAGGGGACTGCTTGGGTCGTCCTTGTTGCTCTCGAGCACCAAACCCTCGTACTTCCAGTCGTGAAGATCTTTTGACGAATAGCAGGAAACGCCGATAACGTCAACGCGGCGTGTGCCGGGGCAGTTATCTGCACCCTTGTGCTCTCCGTACCAATAGTATGTTCCATTATGCTCGATAATACAGCCGCCGTGCGCCTGAATATCGTTTCCGTCCACATCCTGCCAAATAACTCCGTTTTTCATTTGCACCTCATATTATTTCTGTTCTTTTTCCTTTGCTTTCATACGCGGCGAGTATCAACTTTATTACCTTAGCGCCTTCTTTGCCGTCGATGGAAAATTTTCTTCCGCTCTTTATACAGTCGTAAAAATCGGCGATAAGTGCCTCGTGTCCGCTTCCGTAGCAAGCCTTGCTGCGTGCCGCGTATCTCTCGTTAAAGGAGTGCAGTTCGTTACCCACGATGACCTGATTAGGCATGACCTTGATGCGCTCGCCGTCGGCAAACAGTGTAAGCTCTACCGGGCAATCGGTCACGCTTCCGTTGGAAGCGTTGAATATAAAGTTACTCTCTCCGTCGCAAATGAGCGTTGCCGTATCCTCTACCTCAATGCAATCGCCGAGCGTCAAATTTGATACGCTTGATGTAACAAAACTCGGCTCGCCACACATCCATATAAGCAGATCTAACGTGTGGAGTGCCTGATTTATCAGAACTCCGCCTCCCTCGGTACTCCATTTGCCTCTCCAATCACCCGATGCGTAGTATGCGGCATCACGGTGCCAGAGCACAAGTCCGTGAGCGTTTTTGACCTTCTTATCTTCAAGATATTCCTTAGCGTATACATTTTCCGCGTTGTATCGGTTCTGCAAGCAGACTCCGAGCATTGCACCCGAGTGCTTCTCGGCATCAAGTATGCGGTCTATATCCTCACGCTTTATGCAAAGCGGCTTCTCGCACAGAACATTTATACCCTTATCCAACGCCTCTATTACCATGTCTGCGTGCAGATAGTGTGGCGTACAGATATGAACAACATCGGGACGGACCGTCTCGAGCATCTCCGAGTAATCGGTATATCTCAGGCTCTCGTCAAACTCACAAAGCCTGCCGCTGTCGATATCGCAGACCGCGCACAGCTCGCCGTATTCACGGGCTATGCGCGTATGCAGATGTCCGATAACTCCGTAACCTACCACGGCACAACGTAATTTCACCTTATTTTCCTCCGTATGTCCCCGCTGTATCGGTAACCTTGCTGTCGTCTACGACCTTAAGTCTTGAGATCTTGCGGTGCTCGTTAAGCTCCTTGAGGTATCTATCCTCGTCGATGGGAAGCGTTACGGTCTCGCCGTTGTTCCAACCCGAAAGCTCAATAGAGTTCATAAGCTCAACGCCTGCGATACCGTCAGAACCTGCAACGAAGAGCTTCTCCTTGCCGAGAATGGCAGCGGTAAAGTTGTTGATGATACCGACGTGCTGAAGATTATTTCCGTCTGTTTCGACCTCGATCTTCTCACACTTGGGTCTGTCAAAACCGGTCGGGCAGGTGCGCGACCACTCGAAGCTGTCCTCAATGTTCTTATAGTACCAAAGCTTGCCGTTCTCGCAGAGCAGCTTTCCGCGGCTTCCCGACACCTCAAAGCGGTTCGTACCGGGAGTTTCGCCCGTAGTAGTTACGAACACTCCGGTCGCTCCGTTCTTATAACGGAAGTACGCGGTTACCTCGTCCTCGACCTCTATATCGTGCCATCTTCCGTACTGGCAGAAGCCGTTGACCGCAACGGGCATCTCTCCGACTACCCACTGAACGAGGTCTATCTGGTGGGGGCACTGATTGATGAGGACGCCGCCTCCTTCGCCCTCCCATGTTGCCCTCCAGCTTCCGCTGTCATAGTACTGCTGGGTGCGGAACCAGTCGGTAATTATCCAGTTTACTCTCTGAAGCTCACCGATACCGCCCTCGGCGATTATCTCCTTCATCTTGCGGTAGAGACAGTTGGTTCGCTGATTGAACATCATACCGAAAAGCGCGTTGCTCTTTTCCGCTGCCGCGTTCATCTCGCGGACCTGCTTTGTGTAAACTCCGGCAGGCTTTTCGCAGATAACGTGGATACCTCTCTTAAGACATTCCATTACCATCTCGGGATGCTGATAGTGAGGTACTTCAACGAGTACGGCATCACAAAGTCCGCTGTCGAGCATCTCTATGTAGTTGTCAAAGTAGACCGGATCACACTTAGGTGCGCGCTTCTTTATGTTCTCTATCTTTGCGGGGTTGTTGTCGCAGACTGCGCTTACAACCGCATCGACCGCCTTTCCTCCCTCGAATATGTTGAAAAGGTAGCTTGATCCCTGATTTCCGAGTCCTATAATTCCGTATCTTACACTCATTTTTTCCACCCCCGAATTATTTAATGTTTTTGTCAACGTAGCGGACGCTCTTTTCCACCTGTCCGAGCGTGTCGGGAAGAATAGCCGCATTGTCCTGCTCTACAAGAAAATATTTTGCACCTGCCTTACGTGCAGCATCGATAACCGCCCGGAAGTTGATATTTCCGTCGCCTACGGGTGCGAAGGTCGGCTTGACCCATCTTCCCTCATCGTTGAGAACTATCATATAGTCCTTAAGGTGTACGCACTCGATCCTTCCGCTGAGCTTTTCTATCGTCGAAACTATATCAACGCCTCCGCTCTGAAGCCAATAGGTATCAACGGTGAAGTTGATATACGGAGCATCGATCAACATATCGAATACTGTCTTTCCGTCGTAGCGCAGAAATTCGAAATCGTGATGGTGATAGAAGAATTTAAATCCCCTCTTCGCCATTCTCTCACCTGCCTCGTTGAGCCGCGCTATGGTCGTTGCGCACTTTTCGGGATCTTTGATAACGTCGACCGGCATCATGCCGAGACCTATATTCTTACATCCGATGCTCTCATGCTCGTCCATAAGTGCCTCGGTATCGTTGAGAATACGGTCCATTGGAACGTGAGTGAGAACGACGGGCATGCCCGATGCGTCTATCACTCTCTTTATCATGGGTGCATCAAAGGGCGCGCCCGAAAACTGCATATAGGAATATCCCATCTCCTTGAGTTTTTTTGCAGTCTCGAGAAAATGCTCCTCGGTGTCCAGATAATTTCTGATCGAAAAAAGGTTGAGTCCGAGTCCCTCTTTTATCATTTGCAAAAGCCTCCTTCTGTTTCGGTGTAACCGTTATTTAAAAATATCGCCTTGAGTGCGCCGACAGCCGCGTCAAACGACTCGCGATTGTTTTCAAAATGAAATTTATGCTTCATCTTTTCGCCGTCTATTTTATCATATCCGCTGAAGATCATAAGATGCGGCTCGATGGTCATCACTGTATCATGATCTATCATTGAGACAAGTCTCGGTATCTGTCCGTCGCCCTCCCCCGCGGGAACGAGCTCTCCGGTTGCCGATATAACGTCCTTGATATGAAAATAATCGCTTATCGGATGAATGAGCGGAAGGGTCCTGTCGGCGCTCTCACCCACCTGCAAAAAATTCGCGGGATCGTAAACAAAGTGCAGACCGCAAACGTTGTTTTTAAGATCCAACACACGCTCCGCCGTATCACCGTAAATACCCTTTTCGTTTTCGTGATAGAGACCCACACCATAGCTGTTTGCCACTTCGATCATTCTGTGCAGATTGTCGATCACCCTCTCTCTTTCGCCGACAGATTCGAAAAAGCTGAACATTCTTATCCTGTCTGCCTCAAAGGTATTTGCGAGCTCGCATATATGCTTTACCGTATCAAGATATTCGTTGATATCCACCGATATGTTGACCTTGCCCATGGGCGAGCCGACCGCGGAAAGCGCGATACCTTCATTTTTAAGCGTCGAGTATATTCCGGACGCCTCGACAAGCGTCATTTCGGCTACGTTTTTGTTGTCTACCGAACGAAGCTCGGTAAGGGCGATGTTGTTTCTTTGGAGAGCACTTATCTGTTCCTCAAGACTTACACCCGCTTCGTCGGAAAACGCACTTAACCTTATGTACATATTTATCTCCTTCCGGATTTTATTTACTGTTCAATTTCGCAAGCATATGGAATGGAATCGCTTGCCCCCGCCCGGCTTACTGTAACCGACGAGACCTTGGTCGCGTATTTTACGGAGTCTTTGAGCGAGTCGCCATTCGAGAGCCTTGCGCAAAGAGCGCCGATAAAGCTGTCGCCTGCCGAGGTGGTATCTACCGCTACGGTTTTTATCGCAGGGCAGAAGACCGTCTCCTCGCCGTCATTATACACGCATCCTCGGCTTCCCATAGTTATTATCACAGTGCCCGTGCCCTTTGCTCTGAGAGCTTCAAGTGCGCGGCGCGCGCTCTCCTCGTCGGCAGGATATATGCCGCTCAGGTCGTGTGCTTCATGCTCGTTGGGAACGAGAATGTCGACGAGCGAATAAAACTCATCCGGCATTTTTTTATAAGGTGCGGGGTTTACCACCACTCGAGTGCCACCCGCCTTGGCTATTCTTGCCGCGTGAATTATCGACTCGACGGGTATCTCATACTGCATCATGACGGTGTCCGCCTCTGCGATAAGCTCTTTAAGACTGTCTATCATCTCGGGTGTAACCAAAGCGTTCGCGCCCGCGTCAAGCACTATGAAATTATCTCCGCCGACGACGGTTATAACGGCACATCCCGTGGGCACAGAATCGGATATCACACCCTTGAACTCTATGCCGTACCCTTCGAGGCGCGAGCGCAGCATCTGTCCGTTGGGATCATTTCCGAGTGCTCCGATAAATTCAACGTCTCCGCCGAGCTTCTTTGCCGCAACCGCCTGATTGAGTCCTTTTCCTCCTGCGCCTATTGAAAATCCCTCGCCCACAAGCGTCTCACCCAAAGCGGGCACACGGGGAGATCGGATAACGAGATCGGCGTTTGCGCTTCCTATAACAAGTATCTTTTTCATATCAATTACTCCAACGGTATATTCACGTTTTTAATGATAGACCGACCACGATAAAGCTCACTTTTCCTTTCGGCTGACGTTCGGCGAAACACCGAAATAATCCTTGTAGGATCGGCTGAAGGTATATATTGATGAAAAATTGAGCAACTCGGATATCTGAGTAACGCTCAGCTTTCCCTCTGCGAGCAAAAGTCGCGCGGCATCAAGTCGGCGACGACGGTAGTATGAGCACAAAGTCTCCGAGGTAGTCCGACTGAAAAGATCGGATATGTAGCTGTAATTGTAGTGCATGGCTTCTGCCACATCCGAAAGGCTCGACATAGTGTAGATGTGCGTGTCTATGTAATTCATTATTCTGTAGCAGAACTCTTCGGGCTTGCTCACGCTCCGCTCTGTGCTTTTGACCTCAAGCGTGCGGAACGCCCTGATTGTGTAGCATATGATCTGCTCGATCATCGCGTGTATCTGCCGCTCGGCGTAGGTGTCCTCGTCAGTCATCTCTGAAATGATATTTCCAACCAAGAAGCTGACACGCTCGTCGCGAAAGACTCTGTAATTGCTGAGCATACATCGCTCTCTTACATTCTCAAGCTCGCGTGCGATCTCATCGTTCTCACTGCGGAACGCAAAAAAGCAAAATTGCAACGGGCGGTTCTCGCTCGACCGTATCTCATGGAATTCGCTCGGAAAGGAAAAATAAATGTCTCCCTTTTCAACCTCTGTAGCCTCTCCGTTGGTTAAAACTGTGCCCTTGCCGCCCGTGACCACGGTCAGCTCATACCAATTGAGGTGCGCGTGCAGGTCTATAGTGTTATTTGCACCGCTGTGGATCTTGCCAACCTGGTAAAGAAGATGTTCACCGAAGCTTCGGGGAGCAAGAATATAATTTTTTTCTATGGCGTATTTTACATTACAGTTATCCATGCCACACCTTCCTTTTTATGATTATATCATCCTTACCTCTTCCTGTCAATAAAAATAACAAATTTTTTTGCCCATTCTTATGCTGTGAGAAGCTAAAACCAAAATAATGCAAAATTTAAGATAAAGTTATGCTATTTACTATACAGTAAAAGAATTATATAATAGAGCTTGAAATGCATGATTGCATTTTTATCAAAAATGAAGGTAGGTAAAATTTTATGAAAACCACTGTTATTGCAATAGTAGGTTGCGGAAGGATCGCCAACGGAGCACATCTTCCCGCTCTCGCAAAACTTGATAACGTAAGGATCAAATATGCGTGTGACCTGATTTTGGAAAAGGCTGAAAAGGCTAAGGCTGATTTTCCCAAGATCGAGCAGGTCATCACCGACTATAACGTAGCTCTCGCCGATCCCGAGGTCGAGGCTGTATTCGTTCTCACGCCCAACTATGCTCACTATACCGTAACGATGGACGCGCTTCGCGCAGGCAAGCACGTTATGTGCGAAAAGCCCGTTACCGTAAACTATGCACTCTCCTGCGAGATGGCTGCAGAGGCGGACAAACAGGGTAAGATCCTCAATATCGGTGTTTGTAACCGTTACCACAAGTCTGTCGAGCTTCTCGAAGAACTTAACAGAAACGGTGAGTTCGGCAATATCTACCACATATATTGCTCCTTCCGCTCTTTCCGTTCGATCCCCGGGCTCGGCGGTCCGTTTACCGACAAATCTCAATCGGGCGGAGGCGTGCTTATCGACTGGGGTATCCACTTCCTCGATCTTATCCTCTACATACTCGGCGATGCAAAGATCAAAAACGTTACCTGCGATGCCTACAGCGAGATGGCAAAGGATATGAAGTCCTACAAAAGTAAGGGAATGTGGGCTGAAGATACGGCTGACATCGAGAACGGCGTAAACAACGTTGACGACTTTATCACAGGCTATATCCGCACCGATAAAGCAACCATTTCCTTCAACGGAGCTTGGGCGCAGAATATAGACGAACACGAGATGTTTATAGACTTTTTGGGCGACAAGAAGGGCGCGAGACTCACGTACTGTGGTCAGTTCAAGGTTACCGACGGTCAGACGCTTGAGACTGTCGAGACACAGCACGATATTCCGAATATGTATCTGTGTGAGGACGAGGCATTTATCGAGTCCATAAACACCGGCGTCAAGAACAAGAACAATATCGACAATATCCTTGAGAGCATGAAACTTCTCGATTATCTCTACCGCTCGGCAGAGCTCGGCAAAGAGATAGAGCTTTGAGTTCAAAAGTAAAACCATGAAAAAAATAGGATTTGTTGATTTTTATATAAGCGAGTGGCACGCAAACAACTATCCTGCGTGGATAAACGGTGTTTGCGAGGAACAAGGGCTTGACTATTCACTCGCCTACGTCTGGGCTGAGCAGGATGTCTCACCCGTAGACGGCAGAAGCACCGCAGAATGGTGCAAAGCCTTCGGTGCGGAAGAATGCGCGACGGTGCAGGAGCTTTGCGAGAGATCCGACGTTATCTTTATTCTCGCACCCACGAATCCCGAAAAGCACCTGCCATATGCAAAAGCGGTACTTCCTTACCGAAAGCCGACCTACATAGATAAGACCTTCGCGCAAAATCTCAAGGAGGCAGAGGAGATATTCGGGCTTGCCGAAAAATACGGCACCCCGTTCTTCTCTTCCTCGGCTCTCCGCTACGAAGAGTCACTCAACGACGTTGAGGATTGCAGAAACATAACGGTATTCATTTCGGGATCGTCGGTTGGGGAATACATCATCCACGACATCGAAATGGTGGCCAAGAAGCTCGGTATCGGTGCAAACAGAGTAATGTGCATCAAAAACGGCGGGCAGATGTTCTTCCATCTCGGATATGAAGACGACCGCTCTGCGTGTCTGGTATATGCGAATTTCGGTCTGCCGGGTGCGAGCATAATGCAATCTGCCGACGGCAAGGGAAAAACCGCAAATTCAAGAAGCGATATCTTTAAGCTGCTCATAAAGGATATTCTGCGTTTCTTCGGCGACGGCAAGGTAAGCTTCGACACCGCACAGACACTTGAAGCTATAAAGATACGCGACGCCGTACTCGCGTCGGAGAAAAAGTGCGGCGAATGGATAAATTTCTGATAATATAATTTTAAAATAAGAGGTTAATATTATGAAAATCGGTGTGATCACAGACTGCTTCGGTCTTCCCGTAGACTCGGCGATCAGACGTGCCGCGGCTCTCGGCTTTGACGGAGTGCAGATATACGCTACGACCGGCAAATTTTCTCCCGACGCACTCGATGCGGCGGCAAGAAAGAGCTATCGCGACTTACTTCGCGAAAACAAGCTTGAAGTCAGCGCGCTTTGCGGAGATATGGGCGGACACGGATTTCAGATCGCGGCGGACAACACCGCTAGGATCGAAATGACAAACAGGATCATAGACCTTGCCTGCGAATTTGAAACCGGCGTGGTTACTACCCATATCGGTGTCATTCCGTCGGACAAAAACGACGTCACCTACGGCGTTATGCTCGATGCGCTGACCAAGTGCGGAAAATATGCAAAGGCGCACGGAGTTACTCTCGCCATCGAAACAGGCCCCGAAACGGCAGATGTCCTTTACGGTTTTATCTGCGATACCGAGGGCGGTGTCGGAGTAAACCTTGACCCTGCAAACTTCGTTATGGTTACGGGTCAGGATCCGGTCGAGGCTGTAAAGCTCCTCGGAAAGCATATCGTTCACACGCACGTGAAGGACGGTATTATGCTTAAAAAGACAGATCCCAAGATCATCTACGAGCACTTTGCGACCGGTGGCATCGAGGCGCTGAACGTTGCGGACTTCTTCAAGGAAGTGCCCGTAGGTACGGGAGACGTTGATTTTCCCGCTTATATCGCGGCGCTGAAGGCGGCAGGCTTTGACGGATATCTCACTATCGAGCGCGAAACGGGAAAAGATCCCGAGGCGGATATCATACTTGCAAAAAATACTATTAAAAGATTTGTCGTCGGAGAATAGATCATGGAAATCAAAGGGCTTAAGATTAATTTTCTCGGAGACAGCATCACAGAGGGATCGGGAACGAGCGGTGTTGACAAGACCTATTGGAGTCTGATCAAGAGCAAATACGGTGCAGCAGAGGTACGCGGATACGGAATCGGCGGTACGAGATTTGCACGGCAAAAAAAGCCGTCGCAATACCCGCGTCATGACCTCGATTTCTGTTCAAGATACGCGGAAATGGAAAACGATGCTGACCTCGTCGTGGTTTTCGGCGGCACAAACGACTTCGGTCACGGCGATGCTCCGCTCGGACAAATGAGCGACCGCACGGACACCACTTTTTACGGCGCCTGCCACACACTCTTTGAGGGTCTTATAAATAAATACCCTGCCTCGACCGTTGTGGTAATGACTCCTCTGCACCGTTGCAACGAGGATAATCTGCGGGGCGACGGATACAAAGCGTGCGACGTTGCACCGCTTTCTACCTATGTCAAAATAATCAAAGAAGTGGCAGCATACTATTCCCTGCCCCTGCTTGATCTGTGGTCGGTAAGCTCCATTCAGCCTAAGGTAGAGGTCATAAAGCAGAAATTCTGCCCCGACGGACTGCATCCGAACGACGCGGGTCATGAGTTGATCGCATCAAGACTTGTGGGATTTATAAAAACACTTTAAAGCTTTGCGTTTTTCGCACTAAAAAAGCTTTCCCTTGCGCTTTGCTTGGGAAAGCTTTTTTATTATTTTTCGCAATAAAGTCTCGGCATTAGTCCTCTCGCTGTGCAAAGCCCGCATGCAAAATGAACTTCCTGATAAAACCGTACACAAGCGCGACGGTGACTATCAGCGCGCATACGCCGAGAAGCACCCAAAACACCGCTATCCAGCCGTATGCGTCTGCAATGCTTCCGAGGACGTAGGTGCTCAACGTACTTCCGAGATAACAAAATCCGTTAAGCACTCCCGCGATCAGACCCGAGTTGACCTTTCCCTTCATAAACAGCGGGAATGTGCTCGTTATAAGACTGTTACAGGATGAGATGAGGAAAGATACTATCGTGAACCCCACCAAGGTCAGCGCAAACATATTAAACGAAACTCCGCCGATAACTACTCCTATCACCGCACCGGATATCAGAAACATCAGCGCACATTGATATATAAAATCGTGCATTCTTCCGTGAACGAACACGGCAAACGCATTTCCGAATATGGCAACCAGAGGCAGTGCTACAGTAAGTATTATGGACAGCGAATCATCAAGTCCGTACATCTTTTTAAGTATCACCGGCACCCATGTTCCGAGTCCGTCTTTGATAAGATTTGCAGCCACTCCGCAGATGGCAAGCATACAGACCGCCAAATACACAGCCTTCTTGTCCGCGGCTTTTTTTGAGATATCCGCCCTTGTGTCGGGTGAGTCTGCCGAAATTTTGCAGGCTGCATCCTTTGAGGGAAGCTCTGTCCTTGACACGACCGTTATCCACACCAGAGCAACGCCGATGAGTACTGCCGACGCCAAATAAAACGCCGCTTTAAAGGTAGTAAAGAGTGAGAATATCGAACTTGTACCGTATACGAAGAAGGTTCCCACAGCGACCGTGGTTCCAAGTATTATGCTCGCCTTTACCATATACTTTTTAGAAAGCGTTTCGGAAAGGAAGCGTACAATAGAGGGCCAGAGTATGGAAAGCGAAAATCCGTTTATTGCCCATAAATATTTTATCGGTCCGAAAATCGGTAAAAATGGAATTAAAAGATTTATGATGCCGGATATGCAAAGGCTGAAAAATATCATCCATTTTACATTGTACCTTTTGCAAAAGATACCGTTCACTATCTGCCCTATTCCATACGAAAAAAAGAAAAGCGTTCCGGGCAGTCCGGCGATCGAGTAGTTTTCAATAGAGAAATACTCCTGAATGAGATTGATATTTGCCGAATAATTGACTTTGCCTATGTAAGAGCAGGAATAAACCAGCCAACAAAGCCAGATAAGCGCCATAGACGAACGCTTCTCCCGAAATTCCTGCGTTTGCGAATCGTTTTTCATAATATTTTCCCTAACATTAAGAGTACCGCGTCCAACGGGCATCAATATTCATAAAATACGGCTCTCTCAAGTCCCGGCGTATTGGGGCTGTGCAGAGATATCATTCTCTTACCTTCAAGCGTGTAAAACAGCATGGCGTGTCCGCCGTCAAAGTCGAATTGGCTCTTGCCGTGTTTCCACTCTCCGAGGAGCGAATCCGCCTCTGCTTCAAGCACGAGATATCTTCCCTTATAGAAGCTCGACCATATCATCCTGACCCTGCCGTCCTCATTCCAAAGGAACGGCCCATCGGTAACATAAGTCCCCTTCCCCGGCTGTGTCTCGCTGACATCGGGATTATCGGATGCGCGGAAGAGCATCTTCGGCTCGCCCGCGGGAGCCGAGAGGTCATCCTTGAGAGGAAGTGCCCAGATCTCACCGTCCTTCACCTGAAGCCACTCATGGCAAAACACGATGTAAGGCTGTCCGTTCTCGACGAAAAGCGTACCGTCAAGACATTCCCAATCCGGCGGAGTTACGGGCTCTTTTGAGAGCGGAACGTAGGTGCCATTCGGCGTGTCGCAAACGAATATCTGTGTTGCACGGCACTTACCCTCAGCCTTACAGCTTCCGAACAGATAGTATTTGCCCTTGTACTCGTGCATCTCGGCTGCCCAGAAATCTCGGTCTGCCCAAAATCCCGCTTTGCTTCCGTTAAATATTTCAAACGGTCCTTCAAAATTCTCAAGGTCAAAGGTCTTATAGCAACAAAAAGTGTCCATTGAGGCAATAGACTCACTGATTGTCGCGGTCGTTCCGTACATATAGTAGCACCCATTCTTTTTGTCGGTGTAAATAAAAGGATCTCTTATCCTGATGTTTTCTCTTTTTAACACGATCATTCTCCTCTGACTGTATTAAAGTCTGACCTCTGCCTTTCCGTCTGTGTAGTTTATTCTGTCACCTCTGTCAGAAAGACTGTCCTGATATTTCAGAAATTCTTCCTTGCTTGCAAACTGCGGTTTGAAATCGGCAATTATCCGACGGGCGCGTTTTGCACCGTCTCCGAGCAAAAGACGAAGCATAGCCAGCTGCCACTGTGCGCTCTTGATACACGCCGACTCGGGATCGCATATCTCGTAGTCGTTTCCGTGAACGTTTCCGCGCATACCCGGACAATAGGGATGAACCACCGGCATAATGCAGGACAAGTCACCCATATCGGTGCTGCCCGTGTCGGTGAGGTTCTCGCCGAAATAGAAATTCACATCGGGCACGATCAGCTCTGCCGCCTCCTTTGCAAGACGCATCATTTCAAGATCGTTCGAAAGCGGCGAATATCCCGGCGTATCTATGATCTCTACGTTAGTACCCAGTGAAAGTGCCGCACCGCAGAGTGCTCTGTTTACTTTTGCGTTATTCTCAACGATCGCATCAAAGGTCTTGCCCCGCACGTAGCTTTCAATTGTTACCGTTTCGGGAATGGCATTTACCATATCTCCGCCGTGCGTAATTATGGGGTGCACACGGATGTGATCCTGATCTCGGAAGGTCTCTCGTATCGCATTTATCGCATTGAGACCGCAGGTAGCTGCGTAGAGCGCGTTCCTTCCGTCCTCGGGTGCACCGCCTGCGTGAGCCGCAACGCCTTTGTAAACAATACTTTTGGCAACGCAACCGTTGGCGCCGCCGAGCACCGCAAAACCGCCTGCCGTATGCACCATCAGCGCAATGTCAACGCCGTCAAAATATCCTCTGTGGAGAAACTCGCTTTTTCCGCAAAAATATTTTATATTGCCCTGCTTTTTAAGCTGACTTCTGTATTCAAGTTCAAGCAGTTCCTCAGCGGGGACTGCGCATAACCTTATCCTGCCCGACAGTTCTCCGAACACCGCCTCATCCTTGAGGGCGGCTGCAATTCCGAGCATTGCCGCGCATTGAGCGTTATGACCGCAGGCGTGCACCGCGCCGGTCGCCTTGTCTGCTTCCGGGTGCGCCGGACAAATAATGGAATCGAGTTCCGCAAGCACAAGTACTTCGGGGCCTTCTCTGCCCGTGTCAAACACCGTGTAAAAACCGGTGATACCGTCAGCCATTATAAGCTCGTATCCGAGTTCTCTGAATTTTTCTGCCATATAAGCAGAGGTCTTTACTTCCCTGTATCCCGTCTCGGGATTTTTCCAGATATGACGCTCTGCCTCAAGTATCATATCCCTGTGTTTTTCTACCGCGCGAATGATATTTTGCATTCTGCTTCCCCTTTATCTTTTTTGTAAATTTATTCTATCGTCTCAAATATGTCACCGTTTTTCTCCCCGAATCTCACCCTGCCTATGACGGTTCGGCGGTCTCCGCTCGGGTGTTTCGGGTCTGTCTGTATATGGAACGACGTGTAAAGCTCTCCGTCCTTTGCCGAAAAGAAGGCATTATGTCCCGAACCGAACAGATCCTCTCGGCAAGAAAGAACGGGATTATTGCCGGATTTTACGAATGGTCCCATAGGGCTGTCGGATACCGACACACAGATAGCATAGTCGTTGGTCGCATAGCAGTTCGCCGAATAATTCATAATATACTTATCTCCGAGCTTTATTACGCACGGGCCCTCGTTCCAAAGGTGGGGCACATCCATATTTATCGACTTAAGCTCGAAGGGCTCTGTCGGCGTGCTGACGAGCACGTGCTCGCCCACCGTCTCGGTAAGGTCGTCGTTCAGGCTGACGCAATAAATCTGGCTGGTCTTGATACCGTTCACGTAATTCTCTGAGCAATCCTTTGAATAGTATAAGAAATTTTCCTCATCGCATCTGAGCACCGAGCCGTCTATAGTGGCATATCCGAGATCGAACATCGGTCTTCCGTGAACGTCAACGAAAGGACCCGTGGGACTGTCGGAGACCGCGACACCGATCCTGAGCGACTTAAGCTCGCGGCTTCTTGCGGTATAGTGCATAATGAACCTACCGTTATAATATACCACCTCAGGCGCCCAAAAATGCGATTCTCCCCAATATTCTATAGCGTTAAAGCAAGGTATCGCTTCGCTCCAATCCTCCATATCATCGCTCACCCACACGCAAAAGCCGTTGCAGTAATGATCGCAATTCGTGGCGTAGCAATAATATTTTCCATCATAAAGAAGTATCTGCGGATCCCCTATTTTCGTCATATCAGAGATTACCATTTTATCAAACCCCTTATTATTTCTTAAATTTCTTCGGATGTTTATCGGCATTATCACCTTTAGATTTTTTATCCGTTTCGTACATAGTGTCAATTATATGAGTCGTTGAGATTTTTCTCTCCGGTTAAAACCCATTGCGTTCGTCTAACAGCATCTTGCACCCGTCGCGGCACTCAATTCCGTACATCACGATACCGCTCATATCTCCCGCCAAAGCCACTGCATGATCGCTTCTGCCGCTGACGTTCTTTATCTTAATATTATATGTTTCATCCTTCGTGGCGTGGCGCGTACCGTAAAGTCGTTTATCTCCTATCCTGACCGCATAAAGTCCTCTGTCAAGGTAAGGCGACTCATCCGACGTGTCGTATACACCGTCAATAGTAATGTCATGCAGCTTTACTTCCCCTTGATTAAGGAGGCGAACTATCGTGCAAAAGGCGGCAGAGCGGATATTTCTCACCGTAATATTGCATATATCCGACGAAAGCCCCTCTACGGAGAAGGTCTGCTCAAGCCTGCCGTTAAGACCTGTAATTGCCACCGTGTCATCCTCGGTAAATCCGCTGATGTTTTCGATCACTATATCGTGGCATCCCCGGCGCAGATCAATTCCGTCGGCATTCTTCACCAAAGCTTCGGAATATCTGCTTCTCACAAGCCCATGATAAATCCTTCCCTCGGGGTCTGTTGCCGTATCATTTGCGCAAAAATCAATATTACCTATATATCCCTCGGAGCAATAAATAAAATTCAATGCCCACCAGCGCTGGTTGCGGCAGGATATACCCGAAATTTTAAAGCCCTCCACGTTTGTGAAAAGAATGAGATTGTTTTTCCAGATGGGAGGAAAACCGTTCTGCAACTGCGTTTTTTCCGAAAGACCGTTGTACTCTCCGCCGTCTAAGATCGCCTCGCCCCTTCCGATTATCGAAATATTGCGATCTGTTCCTGCAGGAGTTCTTCCGAGCTCCGCTCCATGATGCTCGTTCACGAAAAGATTGGAAAAACAGCCGTCCGCCATTCGCAAATGGCAACCGTCCAATATCAAAGTAAAATTACTCGGGATCCTCACGGCTCGCCCGATAATAAAATTTCCTCGGACGGTAGCCGTGCGACTGCCGTCTTTTATTGCCTCTTCAATAAGTTCGGTTATGTGCTCCGCGCCATTCGTGAAAAAATCATCGCAATTCATAAGACATTCTCCTTTTTATTCGGCTGTTTTTACATTTTGTGTCCTTGAGATCAATAACCACGCACTCCACATGGGTCAAGACGACAAAAGGTATATTTTTGATTAAATAAACCCTTCTCCCCAATCATCCCAATTTGGATTTTTCGTTTCCACAAGCCAATTCTTTTTAGCACGTATCCAACGCTTTAACTGTTTTTCTCGTGCTATTGCATCGTTAATTTCGGAATATTCTTCAAAATAGACGAGCTTATGCACATGGTATTTTTTGTAAATCCTTCGATTTGCTCGTTTTTGTGCTCATATAAACGACGCCGCAAATCGTTGGTTACGCCAATATACATTACTGCATTGCTTTGGTTCGTAAGTATGTAAATGTAATACATTCATTCTCCTGTTCGCCCGGGATCCCGCCTTCGCGTTGCTCGGCGCTTTTTCGTCTGTGTCATCCTGAGCGTAGTCGAAATCCGAGCGCAGTGAGGATCAAACGGTGCGTAGCATCGTTTGGGATCTCGGACGAAAAAGTTCGATTCCGCTTCGCTCCACTCAGGATGACACGGACGCAAAGCGTTTAAGGGCTTCCGACAATTTTTCGTAATATCTTAAATATGCGCCGATAGAAATTTTGGTTTGAAAGAGCAAAATTTTGACTATTCTAAGCCGATTTTGACTCAATTTCTCGTGAGACACACCGCGCACTCCACATGTCCCGTTCTCGGAAACATATCCACGGGTTGCACGTCTCCTACCGTGTATCCCCTCTCCTTAAAATAGGTGCAATCTCTCGCTAACGTGTCGGGTCCGCAGGAGATGTATACTATTTTCGGCACGCCGAGCTCGGCAAGGCAATCTGCAAGCTCGCGCGTGCTTCCTTTGCGCGGCGGGTCTATAATAACTACGTCCGGGCGCACACCTCCTGCCGCGGCAAGTATGACATCCTTATCTCCTGCATCGGCGCACACAAAGTCGGCATTCGTGATACAGTTGCGCTCGGCATTTTCTCTCGCGCACTCGACCGCGCTCTCAACTATCTCAATTCCGCAAAGTCTTCCCGCTTTTTTCGCCATCGAAAGCCCTATAGTACCCGTACCGCAGTAAAGGTCCATCAGGATCTCGCCGCCGCGAAGGTCCGCAAGCTCTGCCGCCTTTGAATAGAGCAACTCGGCGCCGTCGCGGTTGACCTGATAGAATGAGTCGGGGCTGATAAAAAAGTGCAGTCCGCACAGCTCGTCCTCAATGCCGTCGTTCCCACAGAGAATGCGGTATTTATCTCCGAGCACGACATTAGTATTCTCGGCGTTCTCATTTACGGTGACCGAAACGATATCGGGAAAGTTTTCGACGACAGTCTCCGCAAATTTTTTCTCATTCGGCAATCTGTCGCCGTTTATAACGAGGCACAACATTATCTGAGTGCTTTTCTCTCCGATCCGCAAATAGATATGGCGCAGAAGTCCTCGTCCGCTCTCTTCGTCGTAGACGCTCCAGCCGTTGCTGTCGGCAAAACGGCACACAAAGCGCAATATTGCACCGAACTTCGGATTTTGTATCGCGCAATCCTCGGCGAGCGTGATATTGTGCGTTTTTGCCGCGTAAAATCCGGCATAGATACCGTTCTTCCCCTTTGCCACGGGATACTGCCCTTTATTCCGATATCCGCACACCCTTCCGGTCGAAATCACGGGCAACACATTCACGTCCGGAAATCCTGCCTTTGCGAACGCAGACTTGACGTAACCTCGTTTGAGTTCAAGCTCTCTCTCATAGGTAATGTGTCTGTACACGCAACCGCCGCACGAAAGCGATGCCGGACAAAAGCTCTCACTCATTCGGTCTTTTGACGGTCTTATGATATCAATGAGCTTTGCGACCGCAAAGCTCTTATTGACCTTTATGACCTTGGCGCGCACTCTGTCTCCGCTGACCGCGCCACGTACAAACACGACCTGTCCGTCACAGCGCCCCACACCGTTTCCGAGGTTATTGAGATCGGTTATCTCAAGCTCTATCGTCTGATCCTTAGTCATAGATATAGTATTCTTTGCCGTTTTCAAGACAGATACATCCGAGAGGTTCGTCATAAGCCGCGCCGCAATCTATAAATATCGAGCCCTCTCCGTGATATATCTTACCTTTCTCTGCTCCGTATATCTCATATGTCGGCTTGTGACCGACAACGAGCGTTACGCCGTCAATGAGAGCGTATTCGGGGTCGACAGATTCATATATAAAGTCCTCCGGCATGTAGTCCTCTATCGGAGTTTCGGGGTCGTACTCTGCAATTCCCGCGTGAACGAGCAGATATTTTTTGCCCATGAGTTCAACCTCTTCGTAGAGCGACATATCTTCAAGATATTCGAACACGCCCTCCTTCATGTCGTCGTCAAGTGCCTTAAAGCCCTCCATGGTCTTTGCGCCTCCGTCCCGGAGCCACTCGGTCATCCTTCCGAGAATTTCGGGGTCGGGCGACGCACCGCCGAGCATTTTGTCAAGCTCCTGCAAAAGCTCAAACGCACGCAGATCGTGGTCTCCCACTATCGGTATCACGTTATATCTCATGCTGAGGTCGCACAATAGCTCAATAGGCTCCTCGCCGTAATCGACGATATCCCCGAGAACATACATAACGTCGTCGTCCCCGAATCGTATCTCCTTGAGGAGTCTTTTGAATTTATCAAAACAACCGTGAAGGTTGGCAACTGCGTAAGTCATAATATTATATTCTCCTCTCATTATATTGCTTTGATTCTGTTGTGGTTTACGATATCGCACTCTATTTCCGGAGAGATATGCGCAACAATTTCGCAAAGCGTTCTGCAAATCGGAAACTCGGTATAAAAATGCCCTGCTTCGATCAGGTTTATCGGCGTGCCGATAATGTCGGGGGCATCGGTCATTGAATGGTAATCAAGCCTGCCGCTCAGGTAAGTATCCGCGCCGATATCTCTTACGACAGATATAAAATCCTTGCCCTCTCCTCCGACCACTGCAACACGCTTTACCTCTCTGCCCGCATCGGACAAAAGCACGAACGGACATCCGAGTGTATCCTTCACCTTTTTTGCAAATCCGTCGGGGCTCATCGGCAATTCAAGCTCCCCGACGCGACCGATCGGAAGCCCCTCTCCCTCAAAACTCTCAATTCTCTTAAGCCCGAGCAGTTCTGCAAGAGTATCGTTTACTCCGCCGCTCACCGCATCGAGCCGGGTATGAAACGACATTACCGATATCCCGGCGAGCACAAGCTTTATAGACTTTGCCGCGATGGCGTTACTGTCCTCAAGCGCACGCAGACCCTTGAAGATGAACGGATGGTGCGTAAGTATTACGTCGTAACCGCCCTCTATAGCCATATCGCATACCTCAGCGGTCGCATCAAGAGAGACTATAACTCGTCTGACCTCTCGTCCTCCGTCGGGACAACACATAAGACCGTCGTTATCCCACTCGCACGACAGCGTGCGAGGTATTCTTTCATTGAGTTTTTCATAAAGCTCGCGAACCGTCATCATTTTTCCTCCGCTGATATCCGTTCTATTTTCCGTATAATATCTTTTTCATAGGCAATATCGGCACCCGAGACGCTCTTTCCCTTTATGCGTTCCCCGAGCACCTTCTTTGTGCGTTCAAGCAGTACGTATAGCTCAGGGGTTGGATCAATGAGATTCAGTCTGCCGAACAGAAGTTCAAAATCGCTCTCCTCGTGTACTCTGCCCGTATATTCTGCGCAGATGATATGATATATCTTATCCTCGCTGACAAGCCTCTCTCCGACTATTTCAAAGCCTTCAGAGAAAAGATATCCTCTCAGTATTTCAGGATGGGTCATCGGCTGAAGTATCAGTCTGTAACGCCTGTTCTTCACACTTGGCTCATTCTCTATTATCCTCGCTATAAGCTCTCCGCCCATTCCGAGAATAAATATATCGTCAACGTCATATTCAAGCACGCCGCACAGACCGTCTGACTTCTGCGCAACAAACACTTTCTCACAGCCGTAGTCGCGCAGATTTGCCTTCGCGCGCTCAACCGGGCCCTGATTTATATCGGATACGACTCCGCCGCGGCTCATCCCGGAAGTGTACAAATATATCGGCAGATATGCGTGATCGGTGCCTATATCGGCGATCCTGACGCCTCTGCGTGCAAACGAGGCGGCAGCCTCGAGTCGTTTACTTATCTTTGGTATATTCATTATTCCGTCCTTATTTCGAAAAGATAAATAATTACGGCAAACACCGCAGGAGCGGCATAAGCCGTCCCGCGGTATGCATATTTATATTACTTTTCTGCCGCCAGATATGCGTTGATCTTCTCAACGAGCTCGTCAGCATCGGTTCCGTGAACGGCGCAAGCCTGCTCAATGGATTCGCCCCTTGACGAGGGGCATCCGAGGCAGTGCATTCCGATCTCAAAAAAGAACTGTGCCGTACCGCTGTTGTTATCAAGTACGTCTCCGATGATAGAATCCTTGGTTACCTTCATTTCGTTTTCCTCCTGTGTTATTTTTATATACAGTCGGCACAATGTACCGAACCGTTATCAGTCGTTTGCGGCAACCGAGTAGCAATAGCTGCCCTCCGTCACCTTCTCACTTGTGCCGTCGGGAAGCGTTACATTCGCCTCGCATCCGGCAGGCACAGTAATTTCAAAGTTTATTCTGTCGCCCGTGTAATACCACGCGCTTTCCATTTTTCCGCGCACTGTGTCTATCGAGCATCTTGCAAAGCCGAGACGTCTGCAGGGCTTCGGTGCAATATTGACCTTTGAATATCCCGCACCGTCCTCTGCGATCTCGACGCCGCAGATCTTGCCGTACATCCAGTCTCCCACGCATCCGTATGCATAGTGATTGAAGGAATTCATCGAGTCGCTCCAAAAGCTTCCGTCCTCCTTTATGGAGTTCCAGTGTTCCCACATGGTAGTCGCACCCCTGTTGACCGAGTAGAGCCACGAGGGGTTATCCTCGTTGAAGAAGAGCTTGTACGCAAGCTCCTGCTTGCCATTCTCGGAAAGCACGTGGAGAATGTAGGGAGTACCGAGAAATCCCGTGGACATTCTGTCACCAAAGAGATGAATGAGCTCTTCCAGCTTGTCCGCAAGTTCCGCTCTCTCCTCCTGCGTGCAAAGGCCGAAGTGAAGAATGAGCGTGATAGCAGTCTGCGTCATGCCGTGTCTGTCCTCGTTTGCGATCGGTTTTCCGATATTCGATGCATCTCCCTTGGGCATTCCGTTTTCCATAAAGTACTCGCGGAAACGAGTCCATATCTTTTTATACATCTTGCGATATTCGCTCATATCCTTGCCGAGCACCTCGCCCGCGCGGATAAGCAGATCGGTCGAGTGTGCAAAGAACGCGCTCGCGATAAGGTCAGGCGAGCTTGCGCCCTCCCAGCTGTCCTCGCCCGAATCGTGAGCAAGCCAGTCACCGTAATGCTCTCCGCCAAGCCAAAGATACTCCTCGGGTCCCGCATTGTGCTGATATTCCACCCAACGGCGCATCAGTTCAAAGTTTTCGGCAAGAAAGCTTTCATCGCCGTAAAGCTCATACATCGTCCAGGGCGCGATCGTTGCAACGTCGCCCCAGCCTGCGGATACACGGGTCCTGTATCCGCTTTTGAATTTCTCGGGACATACTCCGCGCACGCCGCCGTCCTCATCCTGCTCCGGGCGAAGATCTCCGAGCCACTTTTTGAAGAATCGGCGCACGTCGTAATTTATTCCCGCGACCTTGCAGAATACCTGAGCATCGCCCGTCCATCCGAGACGTTCGTCTCTCTGCGGACAATCGGTGGGTATGTCGAGATAGTTGCTCTTCTGTCCCCAAATAATGTTGTGGTAAAGCTGATTTATCTTTGCATCTCCGCATACGAAGTTACCCGTTCGACGGAGGTCGGAATGTACGGCAATCGCCCTGAAAGCATTGATATCGACGTCTATATCCGGATACTCGTCTATGCGGACGTATCTGAAGCCCTGGAAGCTGTACGACGGCTTGAAGTTATCCTCTTCGCCGCTGAGCACGAAAGTGATAATATTAGCCGCACCGCGGTAGTTTTTGTTGTAAAAATTTCCGTCCTTATCAAGTACCTCTGCGCAGGAAAGAACTATTCTCTCCCCTCTCTTGCCCTTGATATTGACCGAAACGTAGCCCGTCATATTCTGACCGAAATCAATGACTCTCTCGCCCTTGGGCGTAACGATGAGACGTGAGGGCTTTATCGTCTCGTTTTCGACGATATCCGCACCAACCTGAGCTATCACCGGGAAAGTACGATCGGATATGAGCGCCTTTCCGTAGCACTTTATCTCTGCCGTTCTGTCGATGGTCTCGCCGCCGTAAATATCCGAGAAGGTTACCTCGGAATTGTAAACGTCCCAGCTTTCGTCGGTGGCGATATATTCAACTCTGCCGTCGGCGTAGGTCAGCTCGATCTGAGCTATGGCGCAAACTCGGTCGTTGTATAGCTTGAAATCTCCCGCGTAACCTAACTGTCCGACCGCCCATCCCGGAGCCACGCCGATCTCTACAATATTATTTGCCTTTATTTGCTCAGTTATGTCAACCGTCTGGTACTGAACTCTGTGATTATACGATGTCCAACCGGGTGTGAGCACCTGTCTGCCTATCTTGACGCCGTTTATAGAAGCCTTATAGGTTCCGAGTCCGCTGACTTTGATCAACGCTTTCACAACGCCGTCATCGGAAAATTCTTTTTTGAATACGACAGCCTCCCCGTCGACGACAACAGGGCTTACGATCCATTTTGCGAGTTTCATTTTTTCCTCCTGATAAAAATGCAATATTGTATATTATATTATAAATCCAATTGTAAAGAAAGTCAATAAAAAACCTTTATTTTTTCTGTAAAGTATGTTATAATGTATATGGTTATGCAGTCGGTAAGGAAATTCCGCTTTTATTTGCAGAGAACCCTTAAGGAGAAACAAATGAAAAAAGAAGCTCTCGGAAAAATAATATCGAACATAAAGACGGATCTGCCATCGCTCTGCCTCTCGGCACTCGGCGGCTGGTTTCTGTCACTGTTCATATTCACATTGACACTCAGTGAAAATTTCACGAGCGTACCGAAATTCGCAAGCTCGGTTCCGCTCGTTCCGTTTGTCGCATCTGTATTGATACTCGGCACGATAATATATCTCGCACAGCGATTTCTTTGGAGCAAGGCATTACCCACAGCGATATCGGCATCCTTTTTTCTGTACGCCATAGCATCGATAGCAAATACCTCTGGCAACTCAAACACCCGTGCCTACACGGCTCTCGTATTCATTCTCTTTTCGCTTGCCGTTGCCGCTTTGATAATGAACTTCATAAAGAGTCAAAATATTTCTCTTTCGACGCGTGACATAAGTCCCCTGACCTCATTCGTCATAGTCGGAGTTGCTTTCGTCGCACTCTCCGCATACTTTATCTGCGTACTGGGAGCTCGGACTGCGTGCTACTGTTCACCCTGCTACGACATGGGAATTTTCGCGCAGATGTACGACAATATGACCGAAACCTTTCTTCCCATGACCACCTGCGAGCGCGGAGAATATCTCTCGCATTTTGCGGTACATTTCTCGCCGGTCCTCTACCTGCTTCTCCCCTTCTGCTATATCTTTAAAGTGACCGACGTGCTCGTTTGGGCACAGATACTCGCGGTCTTCTCGGGAGTTTTTCCGCTTCTGCTTATCTGCCGCCGCATCAGGCTGTCCAACGTAAAATCGACTCTCATATGCCTCGTTTTCCTCTTTTATCCCGCTATGAGCAGCGGTGCCTTCTATGACTTTCATGAGAATGCATTCCTCGCTCCGCTGATACTTTGGACGCTCTATTTCGTCCACGTCGAAAAGTGGATACCCACTTTCATCTTTGCGCTCGGCGTGCTGAGTGTAAAGGAGGATGCGGCACTCTACATCGCGTTTATAGCCCTTTTCGTTATCTTTTCGCGTAAAAAGATATGGCAGGGTATCGGACTTTTCATGCTTGCGCTCTGCTATTTCTTCTTTGCTACGTATATGCTGATGCAGGGCGGAGAGGGTATAATGCTCGGAGGACGGTATTACAATATCATAGGCTCGAATGGCGGATTTACAGACCTCATCCGCGTCGCACTCGTCAATCCCGCGCTCTACGCCGCAGAGAGCTTTACCCCCGAAAAGCTGCTCTATTCTTTAAATATGCTGCTCCCCGTCGGTCTTCTGCCGCTCATGACACGCAAGCCGTCGCGTTGGTTGCTTATCGCGCCTCTATTCGTCATGAATCTGATATCCGACTATCAATACCAGTACAATCTCACCTTCCAATATTCCTTCGGCTCAGGCTCGCTGCTCGTCTATGCCGCGGCACTGAATCTCGCAGATATGTCGGATGCACCATTCGCCTGCCCCGCGCTCCCGAGCGAGAGCGACGATGCAGCCGAAAAGTCCCATGTGATGAAAAGATTTGCGGCTGGTGCCTCTGCCACAGTCATCTCTCTCGCGCTGACTGCTTCGGTATTTCTCAGCGCGGCTCGCGCGCCGAGCGAATTTTTCTACGTGGAACGCTATTTTGCCGAGTCAGAGACCTTTGACACGGTCGACGACGTGCTATCGCGCATTGACCGTTCGAAATCGGTCATGGCGACCTCTATGTATCTGACACATCTCTATGACGTCGACGAGCTCTACCATTCCTCGCAGGCGACCAAGGAGATGAAAAGCATATCGGGCGATAAGGTCGTCGGATATTCGATACTCATTGAGACCGACGTTGTCGTGCTCGACCTGCGGCCTTACGTTTCGGACGCAGACGACGCAGAGCTATACGTGAGAGCATATACCGCCGCGGGATATAAGACAGTTGAAAAGCACGAGAACATAATTCTCGTAATGGAAAAGCAATAGCCTTTTTAAGTACACATCGTAACTTTATTTTTCCTCATAAAAAGAATTATGAATAAAATACTTGCAAATGCAGGAAAACTGTGATATAATAAATCGTTATGATATGTAAAATAATGAAATGAAGTGGCTTACCATGGGAGATCTTATGTAATACTACAGACCGTTGGATATCTGAAAATACTGATAAGAGTGGCTATGCCACGGGAGGTTTTAATTGATTATTGCACTTGAAGAAGCTAAATATAAATTGATGGGAATGAGAGCCGATATTGATGATCTCGGCTCGGCTCTCCGGATCGACGAACTCCGCGCTACCGTCGAAGAGCTTGATGCCAAGACGCTTGACCCTGATTTCTGGTCTAACGCCGAGAACTCCTCAAGCGTGCTCCAGAAGCTCAAGCAGACCAAAGATACAATAGAGAATTACGAAGCCCTCAGGGCTCGCCTCGAGGACGCCATAACACTTGCGGAAATGGCTATTGAGGAAAACGATGAGTCATATGTCGGTGAGGTCGAAGCCGAGCTTGCCGCCATCATCAAGGAAGCCGAGAACAAGAGGATCGAGATACTTCTTTCCGGTGAGTATGACAAAAACAACGCCATCGTCTCCTTCCACCCCGGTGCGGGAGGTACCGAGGCGCAGGACTGGGCTCAGATGCTCTACCGTATGATCACGCGCTGGGCAGAGCGCAAGGGCTACAAATACAAGCTGCTTGATTGGCTCGACGGCGACGCCGCAGGAATCAAGAGTGCGACCATTATGGTCGAGGGACTTAACGCATACGGCTACCTCAAGGCGGAAAACGGAGTTCACAGACTCGTCCGAGTTTCTCCATTCGACGCCGCAGGCAGACGTCAGACATCTTTCGCATCGATCGAGGTAATGCCCGAGTTCGATCAGCTCGACAAGGTCGAGATCCGCGAGGAAGATATTGAGGTCACGGCGCACCGCTCGAGCGGTGCAGGCGGTCAGCACATCAACAAGACCGACTCCGCGATCAGAATACTTCATAAGCCCACCGGGATCGTAGTGGGATGTCAGACCGAGCGCTCACAGCTCCAGAACAAGGAAACCGCCATGAAAATGCTCAAGGCAAAGCTGATGGAGATAAAGCTGCGCGAGCGTCTTGATACGATCGAGGATATCAAGGGAAATAAGACCAACATAGAGTGGGGCTCGCAGATATGCTCATATGTATTTATGCCTTATACTCTCGCAAAGGACACGCGCACGGGTTATGAGGACGGAAACATCTCGGCGGTCATGGACGGAGAGATCGATGAGTTCATCAACGCATATCTCAAGATGAACGCAAAATAAAGTTTATATTAAATCGCTCTTATCGGAAGACAAGAGCGATTTTTTATTGACATATACTGAAAAATATATTATAATGTACAATGAAATGTTATGCAAAATAAAATTTTATCGAAAGTGAATTTTGATATGCCTGAACTTTTGTCCCCTGCGGGAAATTTTGAAAAGCTTAAAGCTGCGCTCCTCTACGGCGCAGATGCAGTATATCTGGCAGGCACGCGCTTCGGTATGCGCTCTGCCGCCGATAATTTTACGGATGACGAGCTGTTCGCCGCCGCTGAATACGTCCACGCACGCGGCAAAAAGCTCTATCTTACGCTCAATACAATGCCGCACGCTCACGAATACGCTCCCCTTCGCGAATTTCTCAATTCGGTCAAGGGGGCTCATATAGATGCGTTTATCGTGGCAGACCTCGGTGTTATGTCGCTTTTAAAGTCGGTCATACCCGACGCGGAAATACATGTCTCGACTCAGGCAAGCATCGTCAGCCCCGAGGCGGCTCTGGCTTACGTTGCGCTCGGTGCAAAGCGTCTTGTGCTTGCGCGCGAGCTGACGCTTCCCGAAATCAAGAAAATAAAAGCCGCAATACCCGAACACGTCGAGCTTGAAGCCTTCGTTCACGGCTCAATGTGCGTTTCCTACAGCGGCAGATGTATGCTCTCAAACAGCCTCACCGGACGCGATGCCAACCGCGGTGCCTGCGCACAGCCCTGCCGCTGGGGATACACGATAACCGAGGAAAAACGACCGGATCAGCCCTACCCCATAGAGCAGAACGAACTCGGCACGTTTATCATGTCCTCAAAGGATATGTGCACGATATCGATCCTTCCCGAACTTATAGAGGCAGGTATCGATTCCTTCAAGATCGAGGGACGCATGAAGAGCGCCTACTACGCCGCCGTGGTCACAAATTCCTACCGCATGGCAATAGACTCCTATCTGCGCGATCCCGAAGGATATTCATTCGACGCACGCCTTATACGCGAGCTCGAAAGCGTTTCGCATCGCGAATACTGCACGGGATTTTATCTTGACGATCCTATGGAAAACCCGCAGATGTCAACTATGAACGGCTATATCCGCGAAAAAGCGTACTTCGCAACGGCACTTGACAAAAACGAGCTTCCCCTGCCGGCATATCTTGAAAAGACAAACGAAAAGGGCACTCTTGCCCCCTTTATTCAGCGCAATAAAATAAAACTCGGCGATCTTGCCGAGATGATCTCGCCATCAAAATTCGGAAGAGCCTTTAAGGTAGAGGAGCTGTATTCCGAGGACGGAGAACCTATAGGATCCGCCCCTCACCCCTCTCAGAAATTCTTTGCCAGAGTTCCTTTTGAGGTGTGTGCCGGAGATATCATCCGCTCGGGAGATAACGAATAAAACCGAGCCTCTCCTCATAAGATTCTATTATGAATCCTGTGAGGTGAATTATGATTACGGAGTATATCAAAGCGATAATATTCGGAATAGTCGAGGGAATTACCGAGTGGCTTCCCATAAGCTCGACAGGGCATCTTATACTGCTTGAGCGCTTTATTTCGCTCAACGTAGGCGAGGGCGAGATTGCGGAACAATATCGCACGCTTTTCGACGTCGTCATACAACTCGGAGCGATACTTGCCGTTCCGCTGCTCTACCGAAAAAAGCTGATGCCGTCAACGCGCAAAGCACGCTCGCTTTGGTGCAAGCTCGCACTCGCTACACTTCCCGCCGCGATTATCGGGTTTCTTGCCGACGCCCTGTGCGAGCACTTTCTCGGTGTCGACCTTGACTATCTGCTCTTCAGACCGCAGATAGTCGCATCCGCTCTAATAGTCTACGGTATGCTTTTCATAATCGTTGAGCGTCTGACAAAAAACGCCCCGGACTCGCTGAGCGACGTCGGTGCGATATCTTACCGCAGAGCATTTGCAATAGGTTGCTTTCAATCTCTTGCGCTTGTTCCGGGCACATCGCGCTCGGGCGCTACCATACTCGGAGCACGTGTACTTCGCACCGGCAGAAGCGCTTCGGCGGAGTTCTCTTTTTTCGCCGCCGTACCTGTCATATGTGCGGCAAGCGCTCTTAAGATATACGATTTTTGCAAATTCTCGATCGAGACGAAAACGGCAATACCGCTTGACATGGCGTCGCTTCTCATGCTCGCGGGTGCGGTAGCCTTTTCGGTATCGCTCATCTGCATAAGGTTTCTGACCGATTTTATCAAACGGCACAGTTTTGCTCTCTTCGGAGTTTATCGGATAATACTCGGCGTACTCGTATTCATGTTTTTAAACGATCAAGGATAACTAGTCAAGGATAACTATCCAATTGTAAAAGTCCGCACTTTTCAAATAGGATCCGTTTTTTCGGCGGCTTTGCTGCCGAAAAAACACCGCCGAAACGAGCAAAGCGAGTCCGCGCGCCGAGGGGAGGTGCCAAAATCGCAGATTTTGGCAGGCGGCGATAAGCGCGCGTATCCCCGCAGCGCGGGCCCCAATTGTAAAACGCAGTTTTACAATTGACTAAGTCAAGGATAACGGAAAGGAAAATCACGTGGAAAAGCTTAAGATACCCTACACCATCGTGGTAGAAGGAAAATACGACCGTTTGCGCCTGATGTGCGTATGCGACGCCCGGATAATAACGACCGACGGCTTTGGAATATTCAAAAAGCAAGAGCGGCTTGCGCTGATACGCAAGCTCAGCACCATTGCCCCCATCATTCTCCTGACCGACAGCGACGGCGCGGGAAAACTGATACGCTCTTACCTCTCCTCCGCCATACCGAAAGACAGACTTATACAGCTTTATATTCCCAAAATCGAGGGCAAGGAAAAAAGAAAATCCGAGCCGTCAGCCGAAGGAACGCTTGGCGTTGAGGGAATGGAAGCCGCACTGCTGCATGATCTTCTTGCTCCGTTTGAAAATGGTGAGCGCTTGTCGCGAGCCTTGGAGAACCCGCTGTCAAAAGCGGATTTCTACCGCGACGGACTATCGGGCAGAGATAACAGCGCCGCGGCGCGCGATATGCTTGCCAAAAGGCTTGAGCTTCCCGCGGGAATGAGCGCAAATGCGCTTCTCGAGGCACTCAAAATGCTTATTACCTACGAGGAATACAACCAACTTGTAAAGGAACTATATGAACAAAGAATTTGAACGCGAAGCGCTTCTCATTGGAGAAGAGGCAATGGAAAAACTGAAAAACGCACGGATCGCTCTTTTCGGAGTCGGAGGTGTCGGCTCGTATGCGGCTGAAGCACTTGCCCGCTCGGGAGTGGGGCATATCATGCTGGTCGACAACGACATAGTATCGTTGAGCAATATCAACCGTCAGCTCTGTGCTCTTCACAGCACTCTCGGGCGCTTTAAGATAGACGTGGTTGCCGAGCGGTTGCTCGACATCAACCACGATATTCACCTCGAGCTTCGCCGCGAATTCGTACTGCCTGAAAATATCGACTCTTTTGAGCTTCCGAGCTTTGACTACGTCATCGATGCCATTGACACCGTTTCAGCAAAACTCGCAATAGCCGAGGTCTGCTTCTGCTCCTCCACCCCGCTTATCAGCTCGATGGGCACGGGCAACAAGCAACATCCTACCGAGCTCAGGGTCACCGATATCACCAAGACCAATACCTGCCCGCTTGCGCGCGTTATGCGCCGAGAGCTTAAAAAGCGCGGTATTTCGCATCTTCGGGTGGTCTATTCCGAAGAAAGCGCCATGACGCCGCTCGAGCGCATTACGACCGAGGGCGGGAAGGTCGTGCCCGGAAGTCTTGCATTTGTTCCTTCGGTCGCGGGACTTATCGCCGCATCTGAGGCAGTAAATCACTTGATAGCAAAGGAGGACGTATAAATGTCAAAGCAAAAATGGAAGGGCGGCGCTCTTCTCGCTCCCGTTCCTCCTGCCATGATAAGCTGCGGAAACGAGAGAGACGGAAGCTCCAATATCATTACCGTTGCCTGGACGGGCATAATCAACACGGTACCGCCAAAGACCTATATCTCGGTGCGCCCCTCACGTCATTCATACAATCTCATAAAGGAGAACAGGGAATTTGCGATAAATCTTACCACAGCAGCTCTGGTCAAGTCGGCTGATTACTGCGGAATATACACCGGAGCAAAGGTAAATAAATTTGAAAAATGCAATCTTCACGAGGAAGAAGCAAGTGAGATATCCTGTCCCCTTATTTCCGAAAGCCCGATATCACTTGAATGCAGGGTCACCGACGTCATCGAGCTCGGCTCTCACCATATGTTTCTTGCCGATATAGTTGCGGTAGATGTCGACGACTCCCTGTTGAATTCCGACGGCAAATTATGCCTTGAGAGAGCAAAGCTCGCGGCATTTTCTCACGGAGAATATTTTTCCCTCGGTGAAAAAATAGGTTACTTCGGATTCTCGGTAAAAAAGAAAAAGAAAAAGCACCTTGACCCCGAAACGCAAAAAACATCCAAATGACACTGGCGTTGTGTAAAACGACGAAAATGACCTGTTTTCAAAAAAGCTCTTGACAGATGTGCGAGAAAGTTTTCCACAGGTAAAATTTAATTTACCCTCGAAAGCACCCTTGATTTTAAAGGTTTTCCACACTTTCCACAAAGTTTTCCACAGTTTTGGACTTTTCCACAACATGAAGATGTGTAAAACTTTATCAAAATAAAGTTCGTTAAAATACACAAATATCCATATTATTCCACAAAAATTTGACTCATTTTAGGCACTTTTAGGGGAAATATAAAAATCACAAGAAACGATAATTTGCAGTGTTTTGCAAAAATTGTGTTGTAATATTGCAAGTGAAGTGTTATAATTATACTAAACAGATATCCGGAGGCTTTTGTGAGATATACCGTATCGGAGCAAGAGAACGGAAAAACGGTAAAAGAGATATTGCTCGGCAGTATCGGCATATCGGTATCCTTTCTCAGACACTTGAAATTTATTGAAAACGGAATAATGCTCAACGGAAGCAAGGTCACCGTTCGCAAGCAGGTGAAGCACGGCGACGTGCTTGAACTCGCAACCGAGAACGAGCGGCTCGGATCGAGACTTACACCAAATGATATACCCATAGACATAATCTTTGAGGACAGCGAGCTGGTAGTCCCCTCAAAACCATCGGATATGCCGACGCATCCGTCGCACAATCACCACGGCGACACGCTTGCCGACGCGCTTGCATACCGCTACAGAAATGAAAACGAGCCCTTCGTCTTCCGCCCGATAAACCGCCTTGACCGAAACACCAGCGGTCTTACGATAGTAGCAAGAAATCGAATAAGCGCGGCAAGGCTTTCAGAATCTATGCGAAGCGGGCTTATAAAAAAGCAGTATATCGCCATTCTCGACGGCATTCCGCCTGCCGAGTGCGGAAGTATAGAGACGTATATGCGACGAACAGCCGAAAGCATAATCGTGCGCGAGGTCTGCGGTGCCGATCAGGGCGGCGACTACGCTCTGACGCACTACAGAACGATTGCCGATAACGGCCGTTTTTCTCTCGTCGCCGCAGCTCCCGAAACCGGAAGGACCCACCAACTCCGCGTGCATTTTGCCCATATAGGTTGCGCGATACTCGGGGACGACATATACGGAGAACGATCTCCGCTTATCGGAAGGCACGCGCTCCATGCCGCAGCCTTGGCTTTCCCTCACCCTGCGACAGATCTGCAAACAAAGCTTTTCGCGCCCTTGCCGGAGGATATGCAAGAACTCAGCCGCCGCTTGTTCGGGGCTGATATATGTGAAAAACTTTATGAGCTTTGCGACCTACCATAAAAGCAAAAAAGGAATTGAAAATGGATCTCAATAAGCAAAAACTTAACGAACAAAACGCACAGAACCCATGCAATGATACCGACGCATCGCTTGAAGAGAATACGGCGGATGCTCTGACTGAGCCATCTCTGCCCGTCGAGAAGAAAAAGCTCCCGCTTTTTTGCAAAATAATGTACGGAGTAGCGGCGTTTTGCGCAGTACTCTATGTAATATTTCTCTTCTCACCCGACTTTGCCGATTTCTTCAACGAAAATATCTCACCCATAATACGGATAACGCTCGCAAAGCTCACGGCTTGGATACCCTTCTCACTGACCGAGTTTATTATTCTTCTTTTGCCGATCATCATATATGTTATAGTCTATATCGGCATTAAGCGATATTCCTCGTCATGGAGAAATATAGGAATCTTCTGCCTTACCGTGCTCTCTGTCGCCGCATATGTCTTTTCTGCCTTTACGCTTGCCTTCGTACCTGCTTACCGAGGCTCTACGCTTGACGTAAAGATGGGACTTGACAAACAGCCGGTCAGCGCAAATGAGCTGTATTATACCTCGCAGATAGTAGTCGATAAGCTCAACGAGCTTGAAGCAGATATAGACTTCAGAGAAGCCGACGATTTTTCGGTCATGCCATACGGATACTCCGAACTCAACGACAAATTGATTGAAGCCTTCGACGTTGCATGCGAGAAATACGATTTTCTGCAGTCGTTTGACAGCAATATCAAGCGTATCATGCTCAGCGAGCCTATGACCTACACGCATATAAGCGGCGTTTACACATTCTTTACGGGCGAAGCCAACATCAACACCAATTTTCCCGATTATACCATTCCCTTCACCGCCGCTCACGAACTGGCACATCAGAGGGGCATAGCGCGGGAGGATGAGGCAAATTTCGTAGCATTTATCGTATGCTCCGGGTCGTCGGACAAATATATACAGTATTCTGCTTATCTCAATCTATATGAATATCTTGCCGGACCCTTGAGCCGGGCAAACTCGCAGTACTACGCTCTCGTGTACGGACAGCTGCCGGGCAACATAAGACTTGAGATGAAAGCGTATTCAAAATTTTTCGACAAATATCGCGAAAACATTGCCGAAAAAGTCTCTGAAAAAGTCAACAACACCTTTATTACCATAAACGGTGCCGAGGAAGGGACAAAGAGCTACGGTATGGTAGTGGATCTCGCCGTAGCCTACTACAAAGAAAAATGATCTGCAGACGCTGACAACGAAAATCTATTGGAGGTATTATGGAAAAGCTTATCATACGCGGCAGAAATCCGCTTTACGGCGACGTAAAAATAAGCGGAATGAAAAATTCCGCCCTACCCGTAATTTTCGGAACGATAGCCGCAGACGACATTTGCACCATAAAAAATCTCCCCGACATCAGCGATATATCATTGGCACTTGAGACCCTGCAAATGATAGGCGCAGACGTGCGCTTCATCAATACCTCCACGGTAATGATAGACACACGTGGGGTGCAGATGAAAAGCCCTCCGCTCGAACATGTCAGCAAGATGCGGGCATCTATATATCTTCTCGGAGCTATGCTCGGACGCTTCGGCAGTGCCGAGGTCGGCTATCCGGGAGGCTGCGACTTCGGTCTGCGCCCGATAAATCTCCACATCAAAGGCTTTGAGGCGCTCGGTGCAAAGATAACATTTTCAACCAGTGCTATGATAAACGGCGAAGCTCCGAACGGACTTCACGGAAATCTCGTTTATTTCGATATAGCATCGGTCGGTGCTACGATAAACGTTATGCTTGCCGCCGTATTTGCAGAAGGCACAACAATTATTGAAAACGCCGCCCGCGAGCCTCATATAGTTGACATGGCGTGCTTTCTCAACGCATGCGGGGCTCATATTTCGGGAGCCGGAACGAGCATGATACGCATCAAGGGCGTCGAAAAGCTTCACGGTTGCACTTATGAGCTTGCGCCCGATATGATCGAGGCAGGAACCTATATGGTTGCCGCCGCCGCTACAAGAGGACGGATCTGCGTGCAAAATATCGTTCCGAAGCATATGGAGTCGGTCAGCGCAAAGCTTCGGGAGATAGGGATACCGCTCGAAATATCCAACAATTCCATAACGGTCAGCGGTATAGAAGATTTTCGCGGAACCGAGATCAGAACCAACCCCTATCCGGGATTTCCAACTGATATGCACCCCCAGTTCAGCGCTCTGCTATCCCTCTCGCGCGGTATCAGTACCGTCTCGGAAAGTATATACAGCGGAAGATTCAAGTACGTGCAGGAGCTTAATAAAATGGGCGCAAACATTGAAGTTATCGAAAATGCCGCTCTTATCAACGGCGTGCCCGCACTTCACGGAGCAGACGTCAAGGCTACCGACCTGCGTGCAGGCGCTTGCCTTGTTATAGCCGCTCTTGCCGCCGAGGGTATTTCCACGATATCCAATATAGAATACATAGACCGAGGATATGAAAACCTCGTTGAAAAGCTCCGATTTCTCGGAGCTGACATACGACGCATGTAACGCGCGATCAGACGCACCCTTTACCCACTTAATTTGTGGAGGGCACTCGCCCTCCACCTCGCTTTATTTATGGAGGGCTCCTCGCCCTCCAACTCGCTTTATTTTGGAGGGCTCCTCGCCCTCCACCCCGCTTTATTTTGGAGGGCTCCTCGCCCTCCACCTCGCAAACTTTTTGAAAAAAGTTTGATCAAAAACTTTATACGAGGATATGCTATTTTTATAATAAAATAAAAAGCTTTCTCGGTAGCGATGAGCTGTCCGAGAAAGCTTCCTCGAAAAAAATACTCGTTATCAGATTTAAACTGCATAAACCAGCCTTGATGTCAAAAACATTCCCGTAGGAAGTTCTTTGGCGCCACCCTTTCTTTTAAGAAAGGTGGCAAAAAATAAAAAGCTTTCTCGGTAGCGATGAGCTGTCCGAGAAAGTTTCCTCGGAAAAAAATACTCGTTATCAGATTTAAACTGCATAAACCAGCCTTGATGTTCCAAAAAAACTTCCTCGTAGGAAGTTCTTTGGGCGACTTTCTCGAAAGAAAGTCGCGAAAAAAACCAACAAAAAGCAACTTTAAAGGGTATATCTTTTATACTCTGTGCCGTCGAGTTCCGTAAACGAGAAAGTGCGATCCTCGTAAAGTATATAGCTCTTCGGAGAATTTTCTTTCGGAATCGAAAGAGAACCCGGATTGATATAGACGTTATCATCTCCGAATTTCTCGGCTACCGGAACGTGGGTATGTCCGTGGAGAAGTATGTCTCCCCTTGCAAGCGGAGGAAGGCTTTGCAGGTTGAACTTGTGTCCGTGAGTTGCGAATATGCGCAAGCCGTCAAATGAAAGATAGGCGTAGTCCGCAAGTATGGGAAACGCGAGAACCATCTGATCCACCTCGGTATCACAGTTTCCTCGCACGGCGAGTATATTCCCGGCAAGCGGGTTCAGAAGCTCTATAACCCTTTTGGGAGCATAGCCTTTCGGAAGATCGTTGCGAGGTCCGTGATAGAGAATATCTCCGAGCAGTACCAGCCGCTCGGCGTTGCTTTTTTTATAGATCTCGACGAGCCTCTCCGCTGTCTGCGCATCACCGTGAATATCCGATGCTATCATTATTCTTGCCATACGCACCTCATCTTACCGCGCCGTCGCCAGAAATAAGATACTTCTCGGTGGTAAGGGCATGAAGTCCCATCGGTCCTCTAACGTGGAGCTTCTGCGTCGATATGCCTATCTCGGCGCCAAAGCCGAACTCACCGCCGTCTGTAAACCTAGTCGAAGCGTTTACGTAAACGGCAACCGAGTCGACCTCGTTCTGGAATTTTCGGGCGGAAGTCATATTCTCGGTAACGATAGCCTCACTGTGTCCCGTGCTGTACCTGTTTATATGCGCGATGGCTTCTTCAAGCGAATCGACAACGCCGATGGCGACGATATAATCGTCGTACTCTGTCTCAAAGTCCTCCTGCGTTGCACTCGATATGTCCGGAAGTATCGCTCGTGTCCTTTCGCATCCGCGCATATCGACGTTGTACTCCGAGAATGCCTCGGCAAGTCTCGGCAAAAATCTATCCGCCACAGCCGAGTGAACCAGTATCGTCTCAATGGCATTGCAGACCGACGGACGCGAGCATTTTGCGTTTACGGCTATCTTTATCGCCTTATCAAGATCGGCACTCTCGTCAATATAAAGATGGCAGTTGCCCGCCCCCGTCTCTATTACGGGAACCTTTGAGTTCTCCACACAGGCGCGGATAAGTCCCTTTCCGCCTCGCGGAATGAGCACGTCGATAAGCCCTCTCATGGACATAAGAGCATTTGCGCTCTCGCGCGACGTCGAAGTGATTAGCTCGACCGCCGAGGGGTCAAAGCCGCTTTTTTCAAGAGCCGCCTTGATGACCTTTACAAATTCCTTATTCGTGTTTATCGCTTCCTTGCCACCTCGGAGCACCACGGCATTTCCGGTTTTAAGGCAAAGCGCCGCAGAATCGACGGTTACGTTGGGGCGTGCCTCGTAGATTATGCCGACAACGCCAAGCGGAACGCGCACACGTTGCAGAGTTATACCCGACGGGCGGCTCCATACGTCTCCCTTGCCGATAGGGTCGTCAAGCGCGGCAACGCTGAAGAGAGAATCCGCGATCCCCTTGATCCTCGATTCGTTTATCATAAGTCGATCAAGCATTGCCCTTGCAACGCCGTTTTCCTCGGCGCTTTCAAGGTCGGATCTATTTCCCGCGATAATGCTCTTCGAATTTTCGAGAAGCATTTCGGCGATGCACAAAAGCAGACCGTTCTTTTTATCCTCCGAAGCCAATGCGACAGAGCGCGACGCGCGCTTGGCATTTTCGCACAGCAATCTTACTTCATTTTGTATATCCATTATTTCACACCTCAGATCCTCTTATAAACCTCTTCTATTTCACAAACATAAAACGTGTGATAATCCTTCTTCGAGCGATAGCTCTCCATCACCTCGCTCTCGAGGAAACAGCCTTCACGAAGTTCGTCCTCGTAGAGCTTTTTACATACAAGAACCGTATCAGCCTCGACTACAACCGGTACTCCATTTAAATCTCTCGTGCTGAGTCCGCTTGCCGCAAGCTTGTCGGTATCGCGTCCGCTCTCTCGTCCGCAGAGCCTGAGTGCATCTCTGTATTCCTCAGAGAGAAATGCGATCGAAAATCTGTTCTGCTCTTCAAGCAGCTTATGAGTGTGTCGCTGAGGTCGTACAAAACAGATACATATATTTTTATTCCACAGCACACCCATGGCACCCCAGCTTGCCGTCATGGCGTTTACTCTGTCCTGCTCACGGTCGTAAGCCGTTATAAGCATCCAGTCGCTGCCTATCATATTCATCGCATTGCCGAGCTCCTCGGCACCTGTTTTCTTGAAGCCTTCCATATTGCCTCCTTAAGATCGTAGCTACTATATAATATAGCAAAAAAATGCCTTTTCGTCAATAATTTTTCCAAATAAAGCTCCGCAAAAAGCAAAAAAAGCTTTATTTTTTGAAAAAATAAGCAAAAAATTATGGACAAAAAGACGAAAAAGTATTATAATTATTGCGTATAGCTGATTCGCTAAAGATTTTTAAAACACGAAAGGTACCACAATGCAAAACAACATGAAATTCATTCGCAAGCTTCCCATCCCCATGGACCTCAAGGCAGAATTTCCCCTCAAGGAAGAATACGCTCAGAAGAAAAAGATCCGCGACTCAGAGATCGCAGATATATTTACAGGCAAATCCGACAAGCTCATCCTTGTTATCGGACCCTGCTCAGCGGACCGCGAGGACGCGGTCCTTGACTATATTTCAAGACTTGCAAAGGTTCAGGAAAAGGTAAGCGACAAAATACTTATCATCCCCAGAATATATACCAACAAGCCCCGCACGACCGGTGACGGCTACAAGGGCATGGTACACCAGCCCGACCCCAACGCCGCAGAGGATATGCTTGAGGGTATAATAGCGATCCGCCGTCTGCACACCAGAGCCATCGAAGAGACCGAGCTTTTCTGCGCCGACGAAATGCTCTATCCCGAAAATTACCGTTACCTCTCCGATCTGCTCTCCTACGTTGCCGTCGGGGCGCGCTCTGTTGAAAACCAACAGCACAGACTGACCGCCAGCGGAATAGATATACCGGTAGGCATGAAAAATCCCACGGGCGGCGATATATCGGTAATGCTCAATTCCATCACCGCCGCGCAACACTCGCACACCTTCCTCTATCGCGGATGGGAATGCCGTTCAAGCGGAAACCCCCTCACTCACGCTATCCTCAGAGGATACGTAAACAAGCACGGCGAGTCGCTCCCAAACTATCACTTTGAGGATCTTGCCTACCTCTATAAAGAGTACAGCTCGCGCGATCTTGCAAATCCTGCGCTCATCGTCGACGCCAACCACGCAAACTCGGGCAAGAAATATCTTGAGCAAAGCCGTATATGCAAGGAAGTCCTCCACTCGGCAAGACATTCCGCAGAGATAAAGAGCCTGCTTAAGGGCTTTATGATAGAAAGCTACATCGAGGACGGAGCGCAGAAGACCTGCGAGATCTACGGAAAATCCATAACCGACCCCTGCCTCGGCTGGGAAAAGACCGAAAGACTTATCTACGATCTCGCCGATCTCGTTTAATACCTTCAGACCCCTTTGCAGCAGAGTAAACACTCCACGCATATTTCTGCAACACTCAGCCGATACACGTTACGGTAAAGTAAAAAAGCCAAGAAGACATCTGATACATCTTCATCTTAATTCAACATCCCTTTTATTTGATCGAAAGAGCCGATACGAACTCCGTATCGGCTCTTTCTTATTTATTTAGCAACCACAGCAGCAGAACACGATGAGAAGTGCAATGATGATCCACCAAATGTTGTTGTCGCCAAAAAGATTGCAAAGACAGTTATTCATAACAGATCCTCCGATTAAGTTTAGGGGGCTTAGCCCTCTCGATATCATAATATGCAAAGGATCGGTTTGTGTGATAGCTTTATATCGTGTCGCAGAAATCAACGGGTTTGCCTGCCTCGACCGATGCGAAGGCAGCTTCCATGACCTTCATGACTCTCATAAGCTCCTTGTGAGTTACGATCTGCTCAGCCTTTCCGTCAATGGCGAGACAATAGTTACGGTAGAAATCGTGAACGTCGGAATGAGGAGAAGGGATGGTATACTCCGTAATTGTATTCTTGTTTCTCGGAGCCATGGTCTTGGTAAGTCCTGCCGCCGTAACTACGGGAACAACGTCCTTGTCATTCCAGTTCTTGCAGCAAACTACCTCGCAATCCTTGCCCCAATTGCGAACTATCGCGCTTCCGTTGTCACCGGTCATATAGTGTCTGGGCAAAGAGATGAAGTGCGAGGTTCCGACCTCGATCCTTGCAGTCAAGCCGCCCTCAAAGTATATGTCGAGCTTAAATCCATCGTCTACCTCGTAATTGGTGATATGATCGAAGGTGCAGTAGATGCGCTCGATCTTCTTCTCCTTCGTTATCTGAAGAGTCTGGTCTATAAGATGTACGCCCCAGTCGAGCATCATTCCGCCGCCGTGCTCCTTCTTGCCTCTCCAGTCGCCGGGGATCCCGTGCGAGCCCTGAACTCTGGACTCAATGCCGAAGACCTCGCCGAGGTCGCCGGACTCGTATACCTGCTTCATAAGCAGAAAATCGGCGTCCCATCTTCTGTTCTGGTGAGTTGTAAAGAGCTTACCCGTGCGTTCGGATGCCGCGATTATTTTCTCAAGCTCTTCACTGCTGAGGCAAACCGGCTTCTCGGAAATAACGTTCTTTCCTGCTTCAAGAGCCGCGATCGAAAGCGGCATATGAAGCTCGTTCGGTACCGCTATTGTAACGATATCTACGCGCTCATCTGCAAGCACGTCCTCAAAGGACGAATAAACGTGAACGTTCTCGTCTCTTGCGAGCTGACGTCTGTCCTCCTTGATATCCCAGATACCGCAAAGCTCGGCAACATCGCTTGCTACAAGCTTATCCTTATGCCAGTGTCCCATTCCGCCGAATCCGACGATGGCTACACCCTTCTTGTTTGTACTCATATCATTTTCCTCCGCTGTAATACAGTCATTATTGATAAATTTTAATTTTTTCGGTGTAGTATAGTACAATACACACTACAACAATATTTTGCCACCTTTTGTCCTATATGTCAAGTAAATATGCGAAAATAAGCAATATTTGTCCTGTTTTTTACAAGTTTATACGAATACTGACATATTATCAAAAAAGTGATGTTTCACCCGGGCACACATTAAACCGAATACTCTGTGAAATCCGAGCTTCTTTGCTCTCGCACCTCACCTCAAAGCTCCGAAAAATACGACGGTAGCCTTTCCGCGCCCGGATCCAAAAAGCGGATATCAGCATATTAGACAAAAGTTTATACATATTTTTGTTAGATTTTCCAAAAATTCTCTCAACCTATTTACAAAACTCATTAAGTGTAGTATAATAATCTTGCAAGGTAGATCCTACCGCAAAAACATCACAATACCTCGCCGCTATCACGGGATTTTACCTTGACAGCGGCTTTTTGTCGCAAATCATGAAGAGGAGGTTTTCAAAAATGACTGTACACCGCAAATCAAATAATCTCGATTTCAGGCATATCCATATTTTCAACAGAAGATCTCCGCTTCTGTTTATTTCTCTCGGCATATAGGATATAGTCATACGTACCCGTACAGACTATGTTCTATATGCCTTTGGGGATTTTGAAGTATGTAATACCTTAAATTCTAAAAAGGAGAAAGTAAATATGAAATCTAAAATTAAAAGATCCTATTTTCGCGTTTTTTCAGTGATTATTACAATCATTATCATCATTCTTTCTATACCTTTCTCCGCTGTAGCGGCAGATGGAGATCTAGCTGGAGCATATTATTTTAATAATGTCAAGTATCAAAACAAATATATTCACATAAATAATAACAACACCATGAAAGCTGAGGGAGAAACAATTGAGCTACATATCTTTAACGTATATTACGCTCTGCGTTGGAACGTAATATACGTAGGAAATGACTACTACAAAATAGAATCTCAGTTTAGCGATTTGGTTCTTACTGCCCCTACGGGATATGGTAACGATATAGTTACTCAAACTACGTATACTGGTGCATATACGCAACAGTGGAAATTTATTAAACAATCCGATGGAACTTATAAAGTTTCGCCGCGGAGCAATCAAAATTGTTTTTTAGCAGCAGGAACCGAATCTGCAGTTGCCGATCAAGATCTCGTAATTAGAAGTGCACAAAGCGACGATTCAGATAAATGGGTCTTGTTCAACACATATCTCCATTATTGGAATTCTAATTCTGCATCGGCTTGGTCGTGGGCAAAATATCCATCTCTATACTGTGAATTAATTGAATCATACTCAGATTTTTATTTTAATTCCGGCGTTAATATTGCAAAAAATCAATGGAAAGAAGCATTAAATATTACGTGGAATTCGGCATCAGAGAATTCTTCAAAAATACAATGTTATGGTGCATCAATATATTATTTTTCAACTTTTATGGGGATTGATTTTAATGAAGGAGTTCTCGGGTTGACAGTGTCACCAATATATACTTCAACGCAGAAAACATTCACTTGGAGTGGAACCACTAAAACTCATACATTGTTGGCAGGGGCAACTATTTATATTCCTTCAAATGTCATTAGAAACGGAATACCGGTAACGCCTACTCTTTTTGAGCAATTTCGCATAATTACTCACGAGTTTGGACACGCATTAGGATATAACGGACATTCTTTAATTAATACTGATATTATGTTTACGAATAATAATCCAAGTGATACGAATTACCATCTAACTCAAAATGATATTGCTCATATAAAACAATTTTACAATTAATTACTTTCAACATAACTTTAATATGTGCTATACCCTATACATAACTTTAATATATATTTTAGGAGGTTTGTTATGAAAAAAACAGCAATAATCTTTATGCTTTTAACATCACTGCTTTTAACCGCTTGCAACGTCGAAAATAGCCTTGAAACCGTGCCTGAAGATTCTAAAACCGTGGATACTCCTACAGCCGATGCCACTATCGAGATCACCAATATATACTCGGAATACCTCTCGTTCGAAAGGTGCGTAAATGCCTCGACCGATATAATTAAGGGCAAATGTGTAAATATAATTGAAAACCCCGATAGCGTCGAATATGAATTCTCGGTAACAAAGCGTTTGACAGGTGAAGACGTTAAATCAAATATCTTTGTTTATGTAAAGAAAAATCAATCGGTAAGCGTAATTTCGGACGAAACGGTTGAATACGAAACATACGAACTGTCCGCACGATTGCCGTATCAGACAGGTTCCGAATATTATTTGCTCCTCTCAAGATATGTCAGTGTCTATTATGATCACGACAGATATATGGTCTTTAACAGCACACCGTTTATTCCTGCGGACGATATTTCTCAAAGCAAAATGTACGGCGAATCTATTTTGGAACATTCAAATATGAAAACGCTGACTACGGAAAAAGAATTTCTCAGATATATTTCCTCGTGCATAGAAAATATTGATAAAACCGATAGACCATATTATTTCGGAAAACCTTACACGACCGAAACCGACCTTTCTGCCATTATAAATGAGGCAGACCACGTTGTAAAGGTAAAGATTCAAGAGCAAGCATATGATGGGTATACTGTAAAAAATAAAAATATTTATCGATGCACCGTTACAGATTCACTGAAAGGAGAAATACAGAAGGACGCGGTAATACAAGTTACCTTCTTCCCCGATACCGTGTCGGTGGGAGACGAATGTATATTGGCATTGGACGATTCTATCACCAATATTACTCCCAAGCATTATAACTTTTCTTCAAAAAACAGCTTTTTCTCACTTTCGGACTACGACAGCATAATGGAGATCTTAAATAACGACTAAAACATACGCGGGCTGCCTCGGCGGCCCGTTTTTTTGCGGATATAATAAAAATTTCTCTGAAAATATCAAAAAACCCTTGAGAAATCTACGGAAATATTATATAATATAAAGTGAGAGATTTTCATTTTAAATAACCTATTTAGTCGGAGAATAAAATGTCGTATACCGAAAAGCAAAATAAGATCAGAAATTTTTCAATTATAGCACATATCGACCACGGAAAGTCAACGCTCGCCGACAGAATACTTGAAGCGACCGATACGGTATCAAAGCGTGAGATGGAGGATCAGCTGCTCGACAGCATGGATCTTGAGCGCGAGCGCGGTATAACCATCAAAGCGCGTGCCGTGCGTATGAGCTATAGTGCTCCGGACGGAGAAATATATCAGTTCAATCTTATAGATACCCCCGGACATGTTGACTTCAATTACGAGGTCTCGCGTTCGCTCAACGCCTGCGACGGCGCATTGCTCGTCGTTGACGCCACTCAGGGAATCGAAGCGCAAACGCTTGCAAACGCATATCTTGCGGTCGATGCCAACCTTGAGATAATCCCCGTCATCAATAAAATAGACCTTCCGTCCGCCGACGTTGACCGCGTCCGCAATGAGATAGAGGATATTATAGGTATACCCGCGGAGGGATGCCCTGCAGTCTCGGCAAAAACAGGACTTAATATCGAGCAGGTACTCGAGGCTGTCGTCTCGAACGTGCCCGCTCCCGTTGGAGATATTGACGCACCGCTTAAGGCACTTATATTCGATTCGTATTACGACAGCTATCTCGGAGTCGTGGTAAATGTACGTGTCTTTGACGGTCAGGTAAAGAGCGGAGATAAGATAAAGCTTATGAGCAACAGCGCGACATTTGACGTTGTGGACGTAGGCTATATGACGGCATTCGGACTCCAGAAGTGCGACACGCTCTCGGCAGGGGAAGTCGGATATATCACCGCTTCTATCAAGAACGTCGGTGACACTCGCGTCGGCGACACCGTAACGCTTGCCGATACCCCCACCGACGAGGCGCTTCCCGGCTTTAAGGCTGTCCAGCCGATGGTATACGCGGGAATATACCCCGCGGACGGCGCAAAGTACGGAGATCTTCGCGACGCGCTCGAGAAGCTTCAGCTCAACGATGCCTCGCTCGTGTTCGAGCCCGAGACTTCAATTGCTCTCGGATTCGGATTTCGTTGCGGATTCCTCGGACTTCTGCACATGGAGATAATAGAGGAACGGCTTGAGCGGGAATTCAATCTCGACCTTATCACCACCGCACCCTCGGTTATTTACAAAGTCAAGCGCAAAAACGGCGATGTCATAAGGATCGACAACCCCTCAAACTTCCCTTCCGCAGACGAAATTGACGTTGCTTACGAGCCCATCGTAAGAGCAAATATAATCACACCCACCGAATTTGTGGGCGGACTTATGGACCTTTGCCAGGACCGCCGAGGAAACTTCATCGATATGAAATATATCGACACGACGCGCGTAGAGCTGCACTACGACCTGCCGCTCAATGAGATAATCTACGATTTCTTCGACGCGCTCAAGAGCCGCTCGCGCGGATACGCCTCGCTCGATTACGAGCTCGGTGACTACGTGCCGAGCAAGCTTGTCAAGCTCGATTTTCTGCTCAACGGCGATCAGGTGGATGCACTCTCGTTCATAGTACACGAGGAAAAGGCTTACGGCAGAGCGAGAAGAATTGCGGAGCGCCTTAAAGACAATATTCCGCGCCAGCTTTTCGAGGTTCCGATACAGGCGGCTATAGGCTCCAAGATCATCGCTCGGGAGACCGTGAAGGCTATGCGCAAAGACGTGCTTGCAAAGTGCTACGGCGGCGATATTACGAGAAAGAAAAAGCTGCTCGAGAAGCAGAAAGAAGGAAAGAAGAAGATGCGTCAGCTCGGCTCGGTTCAGGTCTCTCCGGAGGCATTTATGGCAGTGCTCAAGCTTGACGACGACAATTGATACCGAAGTAATATTAAACCTTAAAAAAGCTATCGTCTTTTCACAGATGATAGCTTTTTTCTATGCCTGAGATAAACGATCGGCTCTACCCATAAATCCGCGTTGAGGCTTCAAAAGCGGGGTATTCAATCCTTGACCTGAAGTCCTGCTTTTACAGCGGCTGAATTTCTGTACTGTGTTGGGGTCATTCCGGTATACTTCTTGAATATTCTCGCAAAATATTGTGGACTCTCGAAGCCGAGTTTTACGGAGATTTCGGAAATGGTCATCTCCTTGTTCATAAGCAGTTTCTTTGCCTCTTTGATCTTCAGCCTGAGAAAGCTGTGTATAACCGAGTCCCCGGTAGCATCTTTAAATAATGAGCACAAACGGCTCTTTCCAAAATGGAATTGCCCGCACAGATCATCAAGTGTGATATTTTCGTAAATGTTTTCTTCGAGATATTTCATGATGTCCGATGTCAGCCTGTCTCTGAAGCACCTCTCGGAAACGAAAACTACTCCCCCATCCGCCTCGTTCTGCTCGTCCCTCATCAGAGTTATCATGAGCATCTCAAGATAAAGCCTCAACATCTGCTTACCACCCACCGGTGCGTGCTCGTTGCTTTCGAGCGGATATTTTCCTATCTTGAAATTTTTCACCGCCTCATTTATAACCGACGCAACAAGCTCCCGCGTTTTCGGAGCCACCCGTATGACCTTACCCGAAAAATATCTCATTGCCGCCGAGCGGCACTCGAAAGTCACGATGAATACATTTGCGGTGTGGATACCGTCGCATATAACGTTGTGAAATTCATCCGGACGGTGAAACGCCATGTCTCCACAGCACAGATGAATTTTTCTGTCTCCGGCGACAATATCAAGCTCTCCCGAATCAACGTACAAGATCTCCCAAAAATCGTGTCTTTCGCCTTTTGCGCGATAATCGGGCGCAAACTCAAAATAATAAAGAGTTATTATTTTTTCTATGTTTATTGCATTCTTCAACGGAATCCGTACGTAACCCATATTCCCCTCTTTTTATTTATCGCAAGATAGTTCACATATAACGCAACATAATGTATTGAAAAGATGTCAAGATTATTGTAACATAAATATAGTATAAATGCAATAGAATTTCTGTTTTTTCGGAGGTGAAAGAAAATGAGAGAAGTTAAAGTAGGGATGATAGGCTACGGTGGAATTGCCAAGGCACACATGAGAGCGTACAAAAAGTTTAGCGAAGAGGGAACTCCGATTA
>CAYQEY010000003.1:0-52621 GCA_964416635.1 uncultured Lachnospiraceae bacterium
AAAAGGCGAGATGCTATGGATGAAATTTGATCCCGACAATATTCCGGAACAAATGTGGTCAGGCCCTATGCGCATAGGGAAACGCTATGTGACGGACGTGATAGACGTTGAAACTATTCACGGCGATAAGGACACGTTGGTGAATATTGCAGGCTCGGAAAAAGCGAAGGAAGCCTATCTTGCCGCAGGTGCAGACGTGCGGTTGAGTGTATAGTCGTGCATCCGAAAGGGAAGATAAGCGTAAGATCAAAGGGTGGATTTCGGGGAGAAGAAAATATATAAAAAGAGCCTCATTCATTTGAATGGGTTCTTACATAGAACATGTGAAGAATATCGTTATTTATTTTTTCGGTTCAGGTTCAATGGTTCGAAGTTTTATCTTTGGCAAAATGTCACAAACTTACGAAATCCGAAACTAAAGCCTATCGGCGATAGTTTCGGATTCCTTTTGCTTTTAGATGAAGTCCAAACGCTGTCTTTTGGGAAGTTGCCATGATCTGCCGCCGTGTGTGGCATCTTGCAAGATTTCCACCTATATGTCCTTTTGATCTTGATGGCAATACGGCGGAAGGAAAAATGCCGAATCGCTTTACATATGCATTGATCAAATCACATTTAGATAATTATTTTCTACCATTGTTAAAGACGGTGAGTTCATCTGATAGGATATTTGGAGTGATAATGATCGGGATATTATTATCCTCAAAACAGCTCAAATATCAAATAAAAATGCTTTTCTGTATTCGCTTGGTGATTTGCCGGTCATCTTTTTGAAAGTTTCCCGAAAGTAAATAGACGAATTAAAACCTACCACTCCGCTGATTTCTTCAATTGACAAATCTGATTCCGTGAGCAGAATTTGTGCTTTTCGTATGCACATTTTGTGCTTATAAGATATGGCACTGCAACCGACCTGCGCTTTGAAGCATTCGTGAAAATGCGATATGCTCATATTACTCAACTTTGCCAGTTCTTCAATGGTAAATGATTCCGTAAAATGCTTTTCAATATACATAACGGCGGTTTCAATTCTTTTATCCAACGAGGCGGTTTTAATGTATGAAAGTTTCGGATACACCATGCTGATAATGTCATAAAAAATACTTAATACTGCAAGCTGTTGCGGGGTTTTTCCGTTATATGCTTCGAGCATTTTTTCGAATTTGCTTTTTAAATCGGGATAATCGGGTAGTGTTACCTTCTGTATCTTGACTTTTTTGTCGCGCGAAAAAAGGACATGCGTTTCAAATGAAAAATGTGCACTAATGTAAAGTGCTCCATCGGAACCGCTCCAGTGAGAGGCATACGTTGAGCCTATGGGAACAAATATAATATCGCCTTTTTTGACGGTAACGGTTTTGCCGTCAAAGTTAAAATCCCCTATGCCGTCAAGTATCAGACCCATGCAGTAATGTGGACGAGGAATTCCGGTAAAATCACACACATATCCGTCGGTTTGCGTATATTTTGTCACACTGAAAAATGATAATTTTGATAAATCATAGATGTTGTTCACTTGATGCTCCCAAATTGAAAATCATAGAATTGTTTTGCTATATCATATTATACTGCATTTTCTTTTTGGTGTCAATATGCTAAAATCACACTATAAAAAGTCAAAATAGTTAGTTTATATTTTAAAAATAAGACTGCAATCTCCACGGGAGTAGTTGACATAATTTATGAAGAACTTGCCATGAATCACGATGCCATTGCTAAACAAATGACACTTATAGATGAAATACACGGCATGGAGGTCTTGATGTCTTATTTTGTACTGAAGTTTCTACCTGACGAGAGGGTGCTTGAAATTGCGTTTGAACATCAAAAACGAGGCGAGGATAATACCAAAATCGTTACCGCGGCAAATTCAGACGAGGAGATGCTTTAAAATTTCGGCGCGACTGTACTGCTGAAGAAGAGGCTGAAAATTCCGTTTTTATTCCTGTCCGGCGGTACGCACACCAAGCTCCACAGAATGATATGTCCGCAGCCGTATGCTGTATGTATTTTGTCGTATATGAGCACGACGAAGTCGCTGTCCCCACACAGCCGACCATAGCGGCGGCAAAGGCTGTGAGGAATAAACTTGACTTTATGCCGGATATGATTTAGGAGGATGCCAACATGAAAATCATTAAAATCCCACAAATAGGAACAAGTCAAAACAGCCATGGAAACGACATATGGAACACATTGCGTCAGCAGGATGATTTATTTGAAATAGTCGGGTATGCTTTGCCCGAAAACGAGAGGGAAAAATTCCAGAATCGAATGAAGGACTTTGAAGGCTACCGTGAGATGACGGTTGACGAAATTCTGAACGATCCCGGGATTGAAGCGGTCACAGTTGAAACAGAGGAAATCTATCTGACAAAATATTCTACGATGGTTGCAAACGCCGGAAAGCATTTGCATATGGAAAAACCGGGGGTTGTGAACTTGCCGATTTTGAAAAACTTGTTGAGATTTTGAAGGCGAAAAATTTAACTTTCTCGGTCGGATATATGTACAGATTCAATCTCATTATCCGCAGGACGATTGAAAGAGCAAAAGGTTTGATTCAGGCACTTGACTGCATGAGGAAAATGGGCAGAGTTGCGCTTTTGGGCTATACCAGAAGTTCAAAATTTGAAATCGACTATTACAGCAAGGTGCATGGCAGAGGTATTACTCTGGTCGGTGCGCATACCAGAGCCCGTCCAAAAACGGAATCATCGGCAGGACTTTGGACGGATGAGGACGATTTGAGGACAGTTTTGAATCTCATAAAAGGCAAAAGGCTCAATTTTCAGGACATGATTTGCGAAATATACTCTCCCGAGGAGGCTCAGGCTGTTTACGCAAGACTTGTTAGCGAGAAGAATTTTCCCATTGGAGTTTTGTTCGATTGGAGTGAAATATGAGGAAGAGCGTTTTATTGATCGCGGGCGGTGGAACACTTGGTACCTATACCGCTGAGGAACTGTTGCGGTTAGGACATCAGGTTGATGTGATTTGTCTTGAGGACAAATCCTCCTGTCATGCCAATTTAAGATATTTTAAGGCAAACGCCACGCTTGAATACTTAAAAGATTTGCTCAAGCAAACACATTATGACAGCATTGTAAATTTTATCCATTACCCCGATTACAGAGATTATATTCCCTATCATGAACTGCTGTCAAAAACCACCGGGCATTTGATCTTTCTTTCCTCGTACCGTGTATATGCGGATAAAGAGCATCCGATAACCGAGAATGCTCCGCAGTTGATTGATGTTGTTTCGGACGATCCGCTGTTCCACGAAAAAGAGAATTATGCCTTGGCAAAATCAAGATCCGAGCGCTTTTTGGCAGATAACCCATATCCAAAAAATTGGACAGTTGTTCGTCCGGTTATATCTTTCTCCGCCGGAAGATTGGATATTAACAAGCGGATTTTAAAAGCATTAAAGAGGGCATTCGCATTGAACTCAAAAAACTTGGCGTGCTTTAAAGGAGTATTACGCAATAACATCTAAACGAGATGAGGTGAAAATATGAAAGCGATACTTGTAAATAAAGACAGAAGTTTGCGTTGGGACTTTCGGATGCAATACAGAAGAACATCGATGAAAATCCCCATAGAACGATAATATTTTCCTGATGGTTAATATATACTCGCAAAGCCAATCTGTATCTCGGCAAACGGTATCTCTATTGACAATGGGCGGGTGACAATTATTGAGAAGGTATCCGTTGAAAATACTTTAATAGGAATACACGTCAAATACGGTGCAAACCCCAAATTTCTCGGATGTCGATGTGTTCAATGTATAGTTCCTTATAATCCCTTGAAAAATTTGTCAATCGATTATAGTAAAATTATAAATAATATGTTTTCATACTTGGAGGTTAGAAAAATGAATTATCGGGGAAAAACAGCAATATCTACGGGGGCGGCTTCGGGAATGGGATTATTATTTGCCCAAAATTTTGCATCGCTTGGCGGTAATGTCGTACTCTGCGATGTTAACGAAAAGGTATTGAACGAAAAAGTCAAGGAAATCAATGAAGAGGGACAAGGTAAGGCGATCGGCGTTGTTTGCGACGTCAGAGATTATAATCAGGTGTGTACGGCCAGGGATAAAGCTGTGGAAACGTTCGGCACGATCGACATTATGTGCAATTTTGCAGGTGGAACAGCTGTACGTATGAGAGGAGTTGACAGAAATAAGTATCCCGAATTTCCCGATGTCCCCATTGACATTTACGACTGGGGAATAGACGTCAACTTAAAAGGCCCATTTTATTTTGCGCACGCTGTTTTAAAACAAATGCGGGTACAAAAGAGCGGTTTAATCGTCAACATAGGTTCGATTACCGGTGCGGAAGGCGACGGATACGGTATGGACTATCCTACGGCGAAAGCGGGGCTTATGTACGGACTGACGAAATCAATTGCGCAATACGGCGCTACTTATAATATCAGATGCGTTTGCGTTTCTCCGGGACCTGTTCTTACGAGAGCGGCAATGGCGAACATGAAAACGCTTCTCGGCAGAGCCGCCGAGCCTCAGGAAATTATCGATCTGATTTTATTTCTCTCTTCGGAGAAAGGACAATTCATCAACGGGGAGAATATAATGATCGACGGCGGCAGAAATGCTATGGGAAGGTGGAATTGAGATGAAGCCGACTTTTCTGAATACCGCAACGCCGTTTGTTACGGTGATGGTGCAGGTAAAAACGGCAATGCAAGCGGAAATAAGAATCAGAAACGCTATAGCGGACGGAGCTACGGCTATCGGTTTGCAGATGAGTTGTCTCGAAAAGCAATACCGTACGGAAGAAACATTATTATCCGTTTTTGCGGCAGCGGAAAACAAACCTGTTTACTTTACGAATTATCGCGGAAACGTCAATGCGGGAGCGACGGACGAAGAACTCACGGACGGGCTTTTGTTCGGGTTGAAATGCGGGGCGACGCTTGTTGACGTTATGGGTGACACTTTCGATCCCTCGCCAGAAGAATTGACAAAGGACGAGAAAGCAATCGCAAAGCAAATGAAGTTTATCGACGAAGTACATAAACGGGGCGGCGAAGTGCTTATGTCCTCACATATTTACGAATTTCGAAATGCAGAGCGCGTGCTGGAAATCGCTTTGGAACAACAACGCCGCGGCGCAGATATCGTAAAGATCGTTACGGGCGCACAAACACAGGAAGAAGAACTGAAAAATCTTGAAATATGCCGTTTATTAAAGCAAGAATTAAAGGTACCGATTTTATTTTTGTCGGGAGGTAAGTACAATAAATTACATAGAACGGTAGGTCCTGCGCTCGGCGTTTGTATGTGGCTTTGTTTCAGGGAATACGACGAGTTTACCTATCCCGGTCCTCCGCTTTTATCAAATGTGTTGAAGATAAAGCAAGGATTAAAAATGTAGACGCCGAATGTACAGCGCACTAAGATGCTTGGGATGACTGTATGTAGATGAAAAAATATCATCAGGCGGACATACTTATTTCGGAAGGCAATTTTGGGCATATGGGATACATGGGCAGAGTATCTTTTTACAGACAAAAAAGTGCGTTATTACTCTTACCAACGCGCCCTGGTTGAGAGAATCGCAACACAATGCCATCTATATAGATTTTCATAATACCGTTTATTTTTATAAAAACAACGGTATTGCAAAGGAGAAAAAATGAAAGCAATCGTAATCAATAATGCGGATCATAGCTTAAGCTATAAGGACGTAGATAATCCCATTTTGAAAAACGGCGAAGTACTAATAGAAGTATATGCGGCGGCGTTGAACCGCGCCGATTTACTGCAAAGAGAGGGTAATTATCCGCCTCCGCCCGGATGCCCCGAATGGCCGGGTCTGGAAGTGGCGGGTGTAATTAAAGAGGTGGCGCAAGGCGTTACGAAATGGAAAGCAGGCGACAAGGTTTGCGCGCTTTTGGGCGGCGGAGGTTATGCAGAATACGTAACGGTGCCTGCGGAAATGGTAATGCCTGTGCCGCGCGGACTTTCCTATGCGGAAGCGGCGGCGATCCCCGAAGTATATATGACGGCGTATCTCAACTTGTTCCACGTAGGGCAGGCAAAGGCAGGCGAAACGCTTTTAATGAACGCAGGCGCAAGCGGACTTGCAAGCGCGGTCATTCCTATGGCAAAAGCGTTCGGACTTCGCGTAATAACCACCGTTTTGGGCGAAGAAAAGGTGAAAGAAGTGGCGTATCTGAATGCGGATCGCGTAGTGGATACGACGAAAGAAGACATTGCGGAAGTGTTAAAGAAAGAGGAACAAAACGGTACACCCGTGAATATCGCGATAGACTGTCTTGGTGGCGAAGTACTTGGAAAATGCCTGAAATACGTGGCAAGAGGTTGCAGATGGATTCAGATTGCGACGCTTGCAGGGGATATTTCAGCAGTGGATCTCAGAAATATCTATGTAAAGAACATCCGCATTATAGGTAGCACGCTCCGAAGTAAAACGCCCGAGGAAAAAGGGTGGCTTTTAAGCGAGCTCGTGGAAAAAACCCGGAGTAAATTTGAAAGCGGCGAAATTAAGGTGAAAATCTATAAAACATTTCCGCTGGAACAGGCGGACGAAGCGCAACAAGTACTGTACCGAGGCGAAAATATCGGGAAAGTTGTTCTTATTGTTAGGGAGTGAAAAAAGTAAAAAGGTACTTATAATCGGAGCGATGGGTACAATGGGCGCGTCCTAATTTTCGGTTCGGAAGTTTCTATATGGTTGCGATATGCCGTGGCGAGTTTGGTGAAACACCTTCACAAAGCTTCATACATATAATTATAAATATAAATTAAATGTTTATTGAGGTGTATCATGAATCAAATTTACCGTTTGCCGCGCATTGAGTCTGTTTTGCGCAGTCGTCCGCAGGCTGTGGCAAGCCTTAGGGGCGACGTGCTTTATCCGAACTTGTTTGGAACGGTTCGCTTTTACGGGCATCCATACGGAACACTGGTGGTCGTTGAGGTACAAGGATTGCCGGATTTGCAAAACGCCTGTGCTTCTCCGATTTTTGGATTTCATATTCATGAGGGTGGTACTTGTACGGGTAATGCCGATGACCATTTTGCCGACACGCGGACGCATTATAACCCTCAAGGATGTCCGCACCCTTACCATGCAGGAGATCTTCCGCCATTGTTCAGTGCAAACGGATATGCCATCAGCGTTTGTCTGACCGACCGTTTTACCGTACAAGAAATTATCGGTAAAACTGTTATCATACATGCCATGCCCGATGACTTCTTCACTCAACCGTCCGGAAACGCAGGAGTTAAAATCGCCTGTGGGGAGATATTCGGGCATTATCACAGATAGAAAAATGAAAAAGAAAGAGATCATTAACAGCTCTTAATTACCATGAGCGATCCGAGTGCAAAGACACTCGGATTTTTTTATTTAAAATTCAAAAAAATTTTTTAAAATAGGACAGCAACTGTCTACTTTAAAGGTTATACTGTACTCGCAGCTGCAAGAAAACAAAAAAAGAAAGGAAATAAAATGACACAGAAAGAAAAACAATTATTCAAGAGCTTGTGCAACTTTAAGACCGAGAGGTTTGATGAGGAATTGCTTAGCTTCGCAACACCGTCGGTGCTTGGACACCTGTTTTTTAACAGAATGCAGGCAATCGCCTATGGAACACTTCGGGATCGCAGCTTACTCGGAAGGGTAAACCGTGAATTCAGAAACTCCTTGCTCGGAGCTTATGAGCAGAATGTCGAAAAGAATAAGAGCTTCTATTCCTGTATTGAAGAACTTGGTGAAATATTGTCCGAGTACAACTGTAAATATGCAATGTTAAAGGGAGCTTATTTATGCAATTATTATCCCGAAGGCTACAGAACCTCAAGCGACGTTGACCTTTTGGTCAGGCCCGAGGATATAACACAAATAGCAACCGCGTTGTCCTCATCGGGCTTCAGACAGGGAAATGTTCGAAACGGAGAGTTTATACCGGCTACCCGAAGGGAAATAATCGAATCAAAAATGTTAAGAGGAGAAACGGTTCCTTACATAAAAGAGGTCAATCTACCATATATGAGATATCTTGAGGTAGATATCAACTTTTCACTCGATTACAAAAATGCCGACACTGACACGCTTGAGCGCATATTGGAGAATGCATCGATGAGGGATATCTGCGGCAAGAGTGTGATGACACCGGATGATAATGACTTTTTCATCCATCTATGCATTCATCTTTACAAGGAAGCAAGCACACTTCCATGGGTTGAAATGATGCGAGATATGACGCTGTATAAGTACAGCGACATCTATTTATTGCTTTCAAATATGTGTGTAGCAGATTTTGAAAGAGTATTTGAACGTGCAAGGGAACTCGGTATCGAAAAGGAATGTGCGTTCGCCGTCATACAAACATCGGCATTTTTCGAGGTAAGCAGTTCGGCAACCGATATTGCACGCTCCGTACTTGCGGATGATGTTGACTATGTTCACCGTGTCATCTCACCAAAGGACAATAAAATTTTTATATTTACGGAAAAAAACATATTTGAACGATTCTTTGCGCACAACCGCAGGGAACTATTGAAGGAGGAAATTTAAATGAAAAAACTAAGAATGAGACCTAACGAAACAAACGGAATACTTATTACCTTTTGCGGCCTTGACGGCTGCGGAAAGACCACAATGATCAAAAAGCTTATGTGGGAACTTGATCGAGACAATGTTTTCCTGACAAAACAACCCACCGAATATGTCAGAAATTCCGACATATTCAGAACCTATATGGACAATCCGAATCACGATGCTTACGATTACAGAAGTCTTTCACTTCTTGCGGCAAGCGATCGGGTACAGCACGTCAACAAGGTTATTCTCCGCGAGCTTGAAGCCGGAAAGACGGTCATAAGTGACAGATATTTCTATTCCTGCCTTGCAAATCTTCGAGCAAGAGGATATGAAAAAGACAAATGGATATACGAGATCTCCGAGTCTATCATCAAGCCCGACGTTGCCTTTTTCTTTGACCTTCCGGTTGAAACTGCCGTATCGCGTGTGCGCAGCAGAGCAAACGAAAAGGACAGATACATAGATATGGAGTTGCAGTACCGTTTGAGAGAAGAGTATGTCAACATATGCAAGGCCAACGGCGGGATACTTGTTCCCGGTGATATAGCAAGGAAGGATACCTACCGGATCGTCAAGGATGCGGTGGATAAGGTGATAAAAAATGAAGATTCAAGAAAAAGTGTTTGATATTCTCAGGGAACTCAGCGGAGAGCAGAAAGTTAAGCTTGAAAATAATCTTCAAACCGATATGTTGCTTGACAGTTTGGGTATGGTAACTCTTCTGATCATAATAGAGGACGATTTTGGAGTGGAGCTTGATGAGTCGGATATGAATCCGTTTGATCTCATAACCGTAAATGACGTTGTCGCACTCGTTAAAAAATATGTGGAGGAAGCAGATGAATAACAGAGCGGAACTTCCGATCATAGAGCCTGTATTCGGCACATATCACTATCAATGCGCGGCTACGGCTGTTATAGCTTCCAATCCGTCTATACGAAACTGGGTTTTAAATGAAAATGTAAGCTTGTGCTGCGGCAAAGGTTTTTTGTCGGGTATGACAACACCGAGAGTTACCGTTATACTTTCTTCGTATGATGAGAATCCGTATTTGGAAAGGAATTATTTTGATCTTAGAATAAAAAACTTTCAATTTAACGCAATGGTCAGGCATCAGATAGACAATGGCTACTATGTTTATTTCAACAAAATAGACGACTATTATCTTGACGGAAAAACATGGTATAAGCAAAGGCACTTTTTCCATGACGGAATCATATGCGGTTACGATCAGGAAAAGAAATTGTATTGTGTTTATGCTTATGATAATAAATGGATTCTCAATAAGTTTTGGATGCCGCAAAAATCATTTAACGCAGGAATCAGGTCGATGAGGGCGAACGGTGAGAATGGTTGTATCTTTACGCTGAAGCCTTTGGATACTCAGGTGAAAATCGACCCACGTGTTATTGTTAATAATCTTAGACAATATTTAGCGTCATCATTTGAAAAGTATCCCAAAACAGGCCCGGGCATTGCTCGGGGAACGGTGATACATGATTATATTACTCTGTATCTCGATATGCTTTTGGATGGGTCGATTCCATACGAAAGAATGGATTGGCGTGTTTTAAGACTGATCTGGGAGCACAAAAAAATAATGCTCGAACGCATAGAGCGTGTCGAAGAGATACTGTGCCTCGGTACGGAGATAAGCACGAAATATAAAAGCATAGTTGAAGAAACAGACAAGATGAGAATGCTCTACGCCGCATACCATTTAAAGCGGAGAGACTCGCTTCTCGTCTCGATCCGGGATAAGCTTATTCCCATTAAAGAAAAAGAAAAAGATCTTTTAAATTATTTTATTAAAAAAGTTGAGGAGAAAATATAAAATGAAACTTTGGAGCTACATAAAAAACGAAATGTTAAGAACGCCCGAGCAGATTGTCTGCGAGGAGAACAGAGAAATGTCATATAAGGAAATCATTGATCTTGCGGAAATATTTGCGAAGAAGATAAACGAACAGAAGTGCTGCGTAGTGATGTGTAATTCTGAGATGAATGAAGCATTGGCGATACTTTCATGTTTTGCCGCAGGAGTTACTGCTGTCCCGATCTCTGCCGGATACGGCTACCGTCATTGCGAAAAGATAATCAACATGATTGATCCGACTGCAATGATAGTCGACAGCAGCGGAGAGATAGAACTCGTGAAGATGGAGACATCTATGTATAATGAACCCAAGGAGTCCCCTGCGCTGATAATGTGTACGTCGGGAACCACAGGAAAGCCCAAGGGTGCTATGCTGACCGAGGAAAATATTCTCGCTAATCTAAAGGATATTGCCGCATATTTTGATATATGCGCAAAGGATTTCATACTTATCGCACGTCCGCTCTATCATTGTGCCGTTCTTACGGGAGAATTTCTTCTCTCGCTTATAAAAGGAGTAAAGATACGTTTTTACTCTCGCGAGTTCAACCCAAAGGTTATTATGGATATTATAAACAGTAACGCAATAACCGTATACTGCGGAACTCCAACACAGCTGTCGATGCTTGCGCGTTACAATCATAAGTACTCGGGATGTATCCTGAAGAGCATATCCGTCAGCGGAGAGTGTATGGATAAGGAAACGGCACAGAATATAGCAAACGGATTTATGTGTGCACATAATATTTATCACGTTTACGGCTTGACCGAGGCATCTCCGAGAGTAAGCTATCTGCCGCCGCATATGTTTCCCGAGCACGCAGATTGTGTCGGAATTCCCCTTGACTCTGTAGAGATAAAGATCGTGAATAATGACGGAGAGACATGTGCTTTGGGAGAGGAGGGAATGCTGTGGATCAAGGGTGATAACGTTATGGCGGGATACTTTAACGCTCCCAAGGAGACCGAAGCCGTATTGCGCGACGGATGGCTTTGTACAAAGGATATTGCTCTCATTACACCGGAAGGACTTATCAAGATCAAGGGCAGAAGCGACGATCTTATCATTCGTGCGGGAATGAATATATATCCTGCTGAAATAGAGTCGGAGCTCAAAAAGGACGGCAGAGTCCGCGAAGTTCTGGCTCATAAAGTTGAAACAACTCATATGGGAACTCAGATAGGGCTTAAGATATCGGGAGATTTTCGCAGTATCGACGAGGTAAAGCAGCTATGCGCAAATGTTCTGCCAAAATTTCAAATGCCCATAGTAATTGAACTTGTCGATGAGCTCTGTAAGAACGGCTCGGGAAAGATCATCAGACATTGAGAAGAGCTTCAATGCAGGTTTTATGACATCTTGTGTAAGCTGATCGGATATTTGAAAAGAAAGGTATTAAAAAACGGTCCGAGCCGTCTGAATAACACCATTTTGCGCTCAACCCGTAAAAAAATTGAATCTGAGGATATATTTTAATTGATTTTCATCAGTGCAAAAACAAGCCCCGCGGCATCGATAATTCTGCCGCGGGGTGAGATCAGGTTTCCGGGAATTGGCTGTTGTAGAGCTTGAAATAGAAGCCCTTGCGTTCAAGAAGCTCCTCATGAGAGCCCTGTTCAACTATATTTCCGTCTTTCATTACGAGTATAACGTCGGATTCTTTGATGGTTGAAAGCCTATGCGCAACGACAAACGCAGTTCTTCCCGCCATAAGCTTTTTGAAGGCCTTTTGTATGCGTATCTCGGTTCTTGTATCTATAGACGAGGTAGCCTCGTCCAGGATCAGTATCTTAGGTTGAGTAAGCATTATGCGAGCAATGCACAAAAGCTGTTTTTGTCCCTGCGAGAGAGAACCGCCCAGCTCGCCTATTTGTGTATCATACCCGTGCGGAAGCTTTTTAATAAAGCCGTGTGCGTGCGCGGATTTTGCCGCGGCTACTATTTCCTCGTGGGTTGCATCGGGATTGCCGTAGGCTATATTCTCCTTTACCGTACCGTCGCACAGCCAGGTATCCTGAAGCACCATTCCGTAGCAGTCTCTCAATACCTTTCTCGGAATATCGCGGATATCCTTCCCTCCGAGAAGTATCTGTCCTTCGTTTACGTCATAAAATCTCATCAAAAGATTGATAAGCGTCGTCTTGCCGCAACCGGTAGGACCGACGATGGCAATATGCTGCCCCTGTTTTGCAGTAAAGCTGAAGTTTTCGATAAGCGGTCTGTCGGGAGTGTATGAGAAGGATACGTTTCTGAATTCTACTTCAATATCGTTGTCGATATGAGATTCAGCGGAGTCGGGAGCTTCGCTCGGAGCCTCGATGAGATCAAATACTCGTCCCGCACAGGCAAGAGCGTTTTGAAGCTCGGTAACAACACCCGATATCTCGTTAAATGGCTTTGTATATTGTGTTGCATATGAGAGAAAGCTTGAAAGCATACCTACGCTTATCGCAGAGCCGCCTCCAATGCATATCATTGCACCTACTAACGCAACAAGCGCATAAACCAAGCTGTTTACAAAGCGGGTAGATGGGTTTGTTATAGACGAGAAGAAAATTGCACGGAGAGATATCTTTCCGAGACGCTCATTTATCTCGTCAAAGCTTTCACACGCCGAATCCTCGTATCCGAATGCGACTACAGTCTTGTGGTCGCTTATCATTTCGTCAATAAGCGCGGTCTGCTCACTACGGATCTCAGATTGCTTTTTGAACATTGAATAGGTCTTTTTTGCTATAAACGCCGCAACGAAAAGCGACAGAGGAGTTACGAATACGACTATCAGAGTAACTATGGGGCTGATAAGGAACATAAATATCAGCGTTCCGAGTATCGTGAGAACACCGTTAAAGAATTGCGTAAATCCGAGCAGCAGACCGTCGGAAAACTGATCCGAGTCGGCTATCAGGCGGTTTACGATATCTCCCGATCGGTGAGAGTCGATGAAGGAGACGGGAAAGCTCTGTATTTTGACAAATGCCTCATAGCGCACGTTTTTTACTATGCCGTAGGCCATGCGGTTGTTAAGGACGTTTACTATCCATTGGAGCAGGGCGGTCAAAAGAACTGCTACGGCAACTTTCAGCAGAGTTGCAAGGATCGCCTGCATGTCCACGTTGTTCTCGCCTATTGCAAAATCTATTGCTTTACCTATAAGTATGGGAACGTAAAGCGTAAGTCCTACCGATATTGCAGTGAATAGAAGCGAGAGGATAAAGTGAAATCTATATTTTTTAAGATACTTCAATACCTTAAAGAAGGTAGAGGTGCTGCCCTTGAGTGAAGTATTCTTTTTGAGCCTCATGCTTTCTCACCTCCTTTTGAAAACTGAGTATCGTAAATTTCACGGTATATCTCACAATTTTTCAGGAGGTCGTCGTGCTTTCCCATGCCCACGGGAACACCGTCATCAAGAACTATAATAAGATCTGCGTGCATGATGGACGAGGCACGTTGCGAAATAATAAATACGGTCGGGTGGTAGTCGAGATTTGCAATATTTTTGCGCAGACATGATTCTGTAGCATAATCAAGTGCCGACGCCGAGTCGTCCAGAATGAGAATTTCAGGTCGGCGCACGAGCGCGCGCGCGATAGTGAGACGCTGGCGCTGACCACCCGAGAAATTTTTTCCGCCTTGAAGCACCTCTTCGTCAAGTCCGTGCTCCTTGCCCTCGACGAAATCGGCAGCAGAAGCAAGCCGCAACGAATCCCACATATCGTCGTCGTTTGCACTCGGGTTTCCCATAAGAAGATTCGAGCGGATCGTTCCGGCAAAAAGCGTGGCTTTTTGCGGAACTATTCCGAAAATATTTTCACGCTCTTCCGAAGAGAGCATGGAAGCATTCTTGCCGAAAACGAAAACGTTGCCGGCGCAAGCGTGATAAAAACCGGGAATAAGATTTGCCAGGGTAGATTTTCCCGAACCGGTCCCGCCTATGATGCCGACCGTGTCGCCGACCCCAACGCAAAAACTTATGCCTTTGAGAACATCCTCGCCTTCTCCTGCCGTGTCGTAACTGAAGCTGACATTGTCAAATCTTACGGCGCAGCCGTCGTCGGAGGTCTTTTGCTTTACCCCAAATTCTATGTCCGAGGGCGTGTCGAGTACGGCGGAAATTCGCGAAGCACTCGCGGCGGCTTTGTTGAGTGTAATGATCAGGTTTGCAAGCTTTATCAGCTCGACGAGTATTTGGGACATATAGTTATAGAGAGCGACCAGTTCGCCCTGCGATATAGTGCCCGATTCTACCGTAAGCGCTCCGTTGCGTATGAGAATGATCACGGCAAAATTGATGATCACATACGTGATCGGGTTCATAAGCGCGGACACCTTGCCCGCGAAAAGCTGAAGCTTATTTAGAGCGTTTATTCTTTTATTGAAATCTCCGATCTCATCCTGCTGCTTGTTGAAAGCGCGTATAACACGAGTTCCGTTGTAGTTGGTGCGCACCTTTGAGACAACGCCGTCAAGCTTAGCTTGCGTTTTCTTTTGCAGAGATATGCTTATGAGCATAATTCCGAAAACGACTGCGGCGAGTATGATTATGGCAACGGCAAAGATCAGTCCGAGCTTGAAGTCGATAAGCATTGCGCAGATCATTGCACCGAAGACTATAAACGGAGAGCGCATGAACAGGCGCAAGAACATATTGACGCCGGTCTGAACCGAATTGACATCGCTGGTCATTCGCGTGATAAGCGTTGACGTACCGAGCTTGTCGGTCATCGAATAGCTGAAACTCTGAATTTTGGCGAAAAGGGCAGAGCGGAGCTTTGTGGCGAAGCCCACGGCGGCTTTTGCGGCAAAGAACTGAGCACATACAGCGCTTATAAGTCCGACTACTCCGAGCAAAAGCATAAACCCACAGGCGCGCCATATTACTCCGCCGTCATTTCCGTTGATGCCGCGGTCGATAATCATGGAGACTGCGATGGGAACGAGAAGCTCAAATATAGCTTCAAGCATTTTGAAGGTCGGCGCTAAGAACGACTCTTTTTTATAGCCCTTGAGAAAGATCAATAACCGTTTCAAAATAAACCTCTGAGAAATAAAAATAAAAAACTCCAAGTCAGAGACTTGGAGTTTTTTTCTGGTGGAGACAACTGGGATCGAACCAGTGACCTCATGCATGTCAAGCATGCACTCTAACCAGCTGAGCTATGCCTCCGCAGTGCATCTATTATACCACACAAATCTCGAAAAAGCAATAGATTTTTTAAAAATATTTTGATATATTTTCACTTTTTATATGCTTCAAATAATTCTGCAAATAATATAAAAGTAAATTGACAGAAAAGGGCGTTTATGATATAATTATTACGTTGATATCATCTGAGAATAAATATTAAATAATCGGTTAAAAACAGATTAGGAGAAGGAGCGAGAGTATGCCTGAACGGTTTATTTTGCACTCAAATTATAAGCCGACAGGCGATCAGCCCGAGGCGATAAAAATGCTTACAGACGGAATAAAAAGCGGTCTGCGTGAGCAGACTCTTCTCGGCGTTACCGGTTCGGGTAAGACATTTACTATGGCTAATATAATAGCGAACGTCAACCGCCCGACTCTTGTTCTTGCCCACAACAAGACGCTTGCCGCTCAGCTTTGCAGTGAGTTTCGCGAGTTCTTTCCCGAGAACGCGGTCGAGTATTTCGTCTCCTACTACGATTATTATCAGCCGGAGGCGTATATTCCCGGCAAGGATATGTATATAGAAAAGGATGCTCTCGTAAACGATGAGATAGATATGCTTCGCCACAGCGCAACCTTGGCGCTTTTTGAACGTCGCGATGTTATTATAGTTGCCAGCGTCTCGTGTATATATTCGCTCGGTGACCCCGAGGAATATAAAAAGCTGGTGCTCGCGCTCCGTCCGGGCATGGAGATCAGCAGAAACGATCTTATCCGTAAGCTTATAGCCATAAGCTACAACCGAAACGATCTTTCGCTTGAGAGAGATAATTTCCGGGTCCGGGGAGATACGATAGATCTCGTTACGGCAAATATGAAGGATAAGGCTCTGCGAGTAGAGTTTTTCGGCGATGAGATAGACCGAATATCCGAAATAAATATAGTTACGGGAGAGATATTGCGAGTCCTGAACTATGCCCCGATATATCCCGCAACTCACTATGCCGTCTCGGATGATAAACGCGAAAAGGCGCTCAACGAGATAACTGCGGAAATGATAGAACGAAGGGACTTTTTCAGAGCGCAGGGAAAGCTTATCGAGGCTCAGAGGATCGAGGAAAAGGTAAAATATGACCTTGAGATGCTTCGCGAGGTAGGATTTTGCTCTGGCGTCGAGAATTATTCGCGAGTGCTTTCGGGCAGACCAGCAGGATCTACTCCTTATACGCTTCTTGATTATTTTCCCGAAGATTTTCTGCTTCTTGTCGACGAATCGCACGTAACGCTTCCGCAGGTGCGAGGAATGAGCGGAGGAGATACGGCGAGAAAGAAAAATCTTATCGATTTCGGTTTCAGGCTTCCTTCGGCATATGACAACCGCCCGCTGTACTTTGAGGAATTTGAATCTAAGATAAATCAAACGGTCTACGTAAGCGCAACGCCCGGAGACTATGAAAAGGAACATTCAGAGGCCGTAGCAGAACAGCTCATACGCCCGACGGGACTTCTCGATCCCGAAATAGAGGTAAGAGAGATAGAAGGTCAGATAGACGACCTTATGGGTGAGATACGCCTTCGTACAGCAAAAGGTGAGCGCGTGCTGGTTACAACTCTTACGAGAAAAATGGCAGAGGACCTGACCGAATATCTTGAAAACAACGGAATAAAGGTCAAGTATATCCACTTCAATGTCGATACGCTTGAGAGAATGGAGATCATACGCGATCTTCGTCTGGGTGAATTTGATGTGCTGGTCGGCATAAATCTGCTCCGAGAGGGACTTGATATTCCCGAGGTCTCGCTCGTTGCCATACTTGATGCGGACAAAGAGGGATTTTTGCGTGCCGAGCGCAGCTTGATACAGACTATAGGACGCGCCGCAAGAAACGCCAACGGAAAGGTCATCATGTACGCGGACAATATGACCGGATCTATGGAGCGTGCTATAGCAGAGACTAACCGACGCCGAAAGATACAGAGCGAATATAACGAAAAGCACGGAATAATTCCGAAAACCATAATAAAAGATGTTCGTGATGTAATAGAGATAGGCAAGAGCGAAAAAGAAGCGCTGAAGAAAAACGGCAAGGGCGAAAAGAAGCTTACACGGCTTGAGCGTGAGCGACTTATAGAGGAGCTTACAAAACAGATGAAGGCGGCGTCGGCAAAGCTTGAATTCGAGCAGGCGGCGTATATCCGCGACAGAATAAAAGAACTGAGAAATCAATAATAAGGTGAAAAAATGGCAAAATCTATCGTAATAAAGGGAGCGAGGGTAAACAACCTCAAAAACATTGACCTTGAGATCCCGAGAGACAAGCTTGTAATTCTCACGGGACTTTCGGGTTCGGGAAAATCTTCGCTTGCCTTCGACACTATATACGCAGAGGGTCACAGACGCTTCGTCGAGTCACTTTCGTCCTACGCGAGAATGTTTCTCGGACAGATGGACAAGCCTGATGTAGACCTCATCGAGGGACTCTCTCCCGCAATATCCATAGATCAGAAAACCACCTCAAAGAACCCGCGTTCTACCGTGGGAACGGTTACTGAAATATACGATTATCTGCGGTTGCTCTATGCGAGAGTGGGCATACCGCATTGCCCTGTGTGCGGCAAGGAGATACGCAGACAGTCGGTAGACTCCATTATAGATAAAATAATGGGACTCCCCGACGGTGAGAGATTTCTCGTACTTGCACCCGTTGTCAGAGCACAAAAGGGTATGCATGAAAAAGTGTTCACATCTGCCAAAAAGAGCGGCTATGCTCGAGTTCGCGTGGACGGAAATATTTACGACCTTTCCGAAACGATAACGCTTGACAAAAATAAAAAGCACGATATCGAAGTAATAGTGGACCGTCTTGTTATGAAGAAAGATCTGAGGCCACGTCTGTCAGATTCGGTAGAAAATGCACTTCGCCTTGCCGACGGTCATCTTTTGATAGTTACTGTTCCGAGAGGCGAGGAAGAGCCGCAAGAGATGGAATTTTCTCAAAGCTACGCCTGCGAAAAGCATAACATTTCCTTCGGCGAGCTTGAACCGAGAATGTTTTCTTTTAACAACCCGCAGGGTGCGTGCCCGCACTGCGACGGGCTCGGAGAGATGCGCAGGGTGGCGGTTGACCGACTTATACCCGACGGCAGACTTTCACTCCGAGAGGGCGCAATAGCGGTAAACGGTTTTAAGACGATAGAAGAACAGAGCTGGAACGGTCCGCTTTTTATGGCGGTCGCAGAGCGATTCGGCTTTGATATCGATACCCCGATCGAAAAGCTGTCAGAGCAGGCATACAATGTTCTGCTCTACGGTTCGGGTGACGAAATTTACGAGATAACCCGTTGGTTCGGAGGTGTTGAACACCGTCAAAAAACCAAGTTCGAGGGTATCGTAAAAATGATAGAAAACCGCATGGGAATGTCTGGTACGGACGATTATTACGAACAGTTTATCGAGGAAGCTCCCTGTCCCGTATGTCAGGGAAAACGCCTTTCTCCAAACTACCTCGCAGTTACCGTCGGCGGTATAAATATTGATGATCTTTGCCGTATGTCTGTGGGGCACGCGCTTGAATTCGTAAACGATATCGAATTTGATGCAAACGAGAAGATAATTGCCGCCGAGATAATCAAAGAGATAAAAGCAAGACTCGGATTCCTTGTGAGCGTCGGTCTTGATTACCTTACCCTTGCCCGCAAATCGGGAAGTCTTTCGGGCGGTGAGGCGCAAAGAATAAGGCTTGCAACCCAAATAGGCTCTGCACTCGTGGGAGTTCTGTATATTCTTGACGAGCCCAGCATAGGACTTCATCAACGAGATAATTCCAAGCTTATCGGAACGCTTCAAAAGCTTCGAGACATAGGCAACACGGTTATCGTCGTAGAGCACGACGAGGAGACAATGCTTGCTTCCGATTATATCGTAGACATCGGACCCGGTGCGGGAATACACGGCGGAGAGATAATTGCGGCGGGAACTCCCGAGGAGGTCATGAGCAATCCGAGATCGATCACGGGTGCGTATCTGTCGGGAAAACGCTTTATCGCCGTGCCGAAAGAGCGCAGAGCCGGCAACGGAAAATATCTCAGCGTTTACGGAGCGCACGAGCATAATCTTAAGAATATAGACGTCCATATCCCGCTCGGCTGTTTCGTGTGCGTTACCGGTGTTTCGGGTTCCGGCAAATCCTCTCTCGTCAACGGAATCATAAATCCCGTTCTTACGCGAGAGCTGAATCACGCTGTCAGATCGGGCGGAAAATATAAGCGTATAGAGGGTATAGAGCATCTTGATAAAGTAATATCCATCGATCAGAGTCCCATAGGAAGAACACCGCGTTCAAATCCCGCCACGTATACAGGACTTTTTGCCGATATCCGCGAGCTTTTTGCAAATACGGCGGATGCAAAGGCAAAGGGATATAAATCGGGCAGATTCTCTTTCAATGTCAAGGGCGGACGCTGTGAGGCGTGCGAAGGAGACGGTGTCAAGAAAATAGAGATGCATTTTCTTCCCGATGTTTACGTTACCTGTGATGTTTGCCATGGGCACAGATATAACCGAGATACGCTCGATGTAAAATATAAGGGAAAGAGCATCGCCGATGTTCTTGAGATGACGGTGGAAGAAGCCCTCGTCTTTTTCGACGGAATACCGAGAATAAGATCAAAGCTTCAAACGATATACGACGTCGGACTCGGATATATAAAGATCGGTCAGTCCTCGACAACTCTGTCGGGTGGAGAGGCACAGAGAGTAAAGCTCGCTACCGAGCTTGCCAAACGCAGTACCGGAAGAACGCTGTATATTCTTGACGAGCCGACGACGGGTCTGCACAGCGACGATATCGCAAAGCTGATATCGGTCCTTCAGCGCCTCTGCGATGCGGGGAATACCCTGCTTGTCATCGAGCATAATCTTGACGTCATAAAGACGGCAGACCATATTATCGACCTCGGACCCGAGGGAGGAGATAAGGGCGGCACGGTGATGGCAACCGGTACGCCTGAACAGGTGGCAGAGAATAAAAATTCATATACAGGTGAATATTTGAATAAAATTTTAAATAAAATTTGATTTTCCTATTGACTTTTGCATAATTATACTATATAATATGTGATATCATAAGAAATTTCATTTGGAGGACATTAAAATGAAAAAAATAATTGCGATTTTGCTCGTTGCCGTTATGGCAATTGCTTGCCTTGTCTCCTGTAATTCGGACACAAAAGGTGTTAAGGTCATCGATATCAAGCTCACCGATGAAGAGTACGCCTTTGCGGTTCAAAAGGGAGATACAGAGCTTTTGAACAGCCTTAATGATTTTATGGCAGAGATACGTCAGAACGGTGAGTTTGACAAGATCATCGCCAAATACTTCCAGGGTGGCGAGCCCACCGCGGTAAAGTCTGCTTCCGAAATGAAGACGGACGGTTCTCAGCTCATCGTTGCCACAAACGCGGCATTCGAGCCCTTTGAGTATATGGTAGGTGAGAATTACTACGGTGTGGATATGGAGATCATGGCTTTGTTTGCCGAAAAGCTTGGCAAGGAGCTTTACATTTACAATATGGAGTTTGACGCAGTATGCCTTTCTGTTTCCGCAGCAGGCGGTACTTACACCGATGCAGACGGAAAAGAGGTCACACAGAGCGGTGGAATCTGCGACGTGGCTGCAGCAGGTCTGACGGTGAGCGATGACCGTAAGGAGATACTCGATTTCTCTACCTCGTATTATAACGCATCTCAGATGCTTATAGTCCCCGAGGATTGCAAGGACTTTGACGATTGCACTACTGCGGCAGACGTTGAGAAGGTTCTCAAGGACCTGGGCAAGGATGTAAAGATCGGTGTACAGAAGGGCACGACGGGTCAGCTTTATTGCGAAGGCGATGCCGATTGGGGCTTTGACGGCTACGGATTTACCACTGTAAGCTACACCAACGGAGCATTGGCTGTTCAGGATATTCTCAATGGAAACTGCTCTTACGTCGTTATCGACGAGGGACCGGCAAAGGCTATCGTTGAGAAGGTAAACGCAGCTAACTGATATTGTTTCTATAAGTAAACGGGGAACTCGGTATTTTGCCTTGGAGTAAGTGGCGGGTTCCCCTCGCTTTGTGTTTTATCTTGTTTTATAAAGGATTTTTATATGAAGAAATTTTTAAAAAAGCATTGGATAGATATCGTCGTTATTATAGTTCTTGCGGCGTTGCTGATATGGGGAGCGTATACCATAGCCATACGTTTCAATTTCGCAAAGAAATGGGATATGTTCTCAAAGTATTTCTTTGACAACGGCGGATATAAAAAGCTGATCACAGGTATGCAGAATACGGGAATAATAGCGGTTCTCGGATTGATAATCGGTATCGTGATAGGTACGCTGATTGCTGTCGTTCGAGTTATTCCACCGTACAAAAGACTTACGAGATACGCACAGAAGGTATGTTCGATTTACGTTGCGTTTTTTCGCGGTACTCCGCTCGTGGTCCAGCTTCTTGTCGGATACTATATCCTGCTCCCGCTTCTCAATCTTCACCTGCCGCCCGTTTCGGCGTGTTCGGTCATATTCGGACTGAACAGCGGAGCATATATCTCCGAGATAATGCGAGGCGGCATAAATTCAGTCGACCCCGGTCAGCTTGAGGCTGCACGAGCCGTCGGACTTTCGTTCTCTACATCTATGCTTAAGGTCGTCGTTCCTCAGGCGATAAAAAATATACTTCCTTCGCTTGGTAACGAGTTTATAGCACTCGTTAAGGAGACTGCGGTCGTAGGATACGTCGGTGCGGTTGACATTACCAAGGCGTTTCAGGATCAGGGTTCGAATACATACGAATTTATGATACCATATCTCGTTATGGCCCTGCTTTATATCGTCATAGTGGCGGCAATAGCCGGACTTGTAAAGCTTATGGAAAGGAGACTTGCAAGAAGTGAAAGACACAGCAAATAATAAGATCATATTGGAAACAAAGGGACTTACGAAGCGATACGGCTCGCTTCTTGTCCTCGATCACATAGATGCTCAGATACGAGAGGGAGAAAAGGTGGCTGTCATCGGTCCCTCGGGAAGCGGAAAATCTACATTTTTGCGTTGTCTCAATTGCATGGAGGATCCGAGCGAAGGGGCTGTGATCTTTGACGGCGTGGATATTGCCGACGTAAGGGTCAATATAAATACTCACCGAGAGCATATAGGAATGGTGTTCCAGCAGTTCAATCTTTTCAATAACAAGACCGTGGTGGAAAATATCATGCTGGCTCCCGTGCACATAGGAAAGCGTGAACTCAGAAGAGCAAAGAGGAATAAAACGTGGGACGGCGTTACGACGAAAAAGACCATAGTCGAAAACGCGAGAAAAAAGGCGATGGAGCTTTTGGAGCGTATAGGGCTTCCCGAAAAGGCAGACGTTTATCCGTCCACGCTTTCGGGAGGGCAAAAGCAGAGAATAGCAATAGCTCGCGCATTGGCGATGAACCCCAGAGTTATGCTTTTCGACGAACCCACCTCAGCGCTCGATCCCGAAATGGTCGGAGAGGTCCTTGACCTTATGAAGGACCTTGCAAAAGAGGGAATGACCATGGTAGTGGTAACCCACGAAATGGGATTTGCAAGGGAGGTTTCGGACAGGGTAATATTTATGTCTGACGGAGTTATCGCAGAGGACGCGCCACCCGATGAATTTTTCACTAATCCCAAGAACCCGAGACTTAAGCAATTCCTGGATAAGGTGCTTTAATTTTAAGCTTATATACAAAAAAGCGGAGAAAACCTCCGCTTTTTTGTATAAGTATTTTCGTTTTCGGATCAGTCCTGAGCGTCCTCAGCGTGTACGTCAACATTGCGTACTGCAGTCTTGAGAATTCTTATTTTTGTGCGGTCATGACCTGTCTCGATCATAACGGTCTCTTCCTTGATGCTTACGATCTTTCCGATGATTCCGCCGATAGTAGTGATCTCGTCACCGACCTTGAGGTTGTTTCTCATTTCGTTGGTTTCTTTTTCCTGCTTTTTCTGAGGTCTGATCATGAAAAAGTAGAGCGCAACAAACATAAGAACTATAATAAGTAGAGAACCGAGCTGAGCGATATCAAATGCTGCATTGCAACCGAATATGTTAACCATATATGCGTTCCTTTCTGGGTGATAAAAATATTTACTCATATATAATAACACATTTTACAGACAATTTCAAGTGCATTTTTTAAAATTAAAATTTTTTTCATCAGAAGCTGAAAAAATTTATCCAAACAAGGATTTTTGCGACAAAATAATTGCTTTTTGGATCAAAATATGGTATACTGTAATGAAGAGCATTTTCAATCCGGTGGGAAAGGAGGTTGGCGGCTTGAAAGACATTACGGACGATAAAAACAATAAGGTCAAAGAGCTTGATGATTTTTGGGATCTTTATTCGCTTGTTCATCCCAAAAATACGACAGCACCAAGCAAAAATAATATTGAGACAGTTTTCTTTGAATCGGAAGTGCCGAAAGGCAGGACGATGGAAAACTCGGATAACTCTACGGTCATAAAAAGATATATAGATCCCTTGCATTACGAAAATAAAAAAATACGCAGGGCATCCTATGAATCGGAAGAAATTTATTATCCCGAAAACTCACTTTTGCACAGGGTAACTCTGAGAAAAAAGAAAACCGAATACAACCTTTACACCGAATTTATTGAAGATGCTAAAAGATATAAAGAGACAGTGGCGAATGAATGTGAATTCGTTCCGTACTATTCGTATGTCCCCCAATACAACCAGCTCAGCGACGGTCAACTTTCGTATTATCTTTGGTGGCGCAGTTGCTTCAATAAAAAAGAGCTTATCAGGACAGATTACAGCTACGTATTGCTGTATATATTTGAATTGATAAATCTCGCAGATGAGAGCAACGCGGCAGAGTATCAAAAAATACTTTGCGATCTTTGGAACTCGTATCATACGGAGTTTCATGCGCTCGCCGTAAAGCTTGCGGTCTGGATATGTGATTTCAGTCTTTTGCATAAGCTCCCGACATCTCCGAATCTTTCGAGCAATGTAATAAAATACGTCCCATCGCTTAAGGAATTTTTTCTTAATATGCCACGTGGAGATTTTGGATCCTGCGCTTCTTCGCTTATAAAATACGGTACAGAATACGATTATCACACAAGCAAGTTTGCAAAGGGAGATAACTTGAATCTGTTTGATAAGCATATCTTCGGAGCTGTTCTTACTGCTGTAAGATTTTATTCAAAGGACGGGAGCATACTTTCCGAGCTTGCCTCGGAGGACAGTAAGCTGATTCGAAATACCTTTGAGGGCGCTCTTTGCACAAGCGGACAAAGATATGAGCTGGAGGTGAAATACTGCTCTTTTTCGCGTTCAAACGAATTGAGATATCTTATGGCAGACATAGTTAAGTATGCGGAAAATAAAATAAGAACTTATATTGGAGTTAAGTCAAAGCTGACGGTGTATTCGGTGAGTGCCGAGCTTCAGCGTGAGATTGATAAATATTTTGAGAGCGAGCTTTTCAACACGCCTAAGCCGTCTGCAAAAAAAGAGGAACGGCATGACTACGACCTTCTTTACGATCTGCCGAAGACGAAATTTTCGCTTGCCAGAGCAAAACAGATAGAAAAGGACTCGTGGAGAGTTACAAATGACCTTATTTCCGCTTTTGACGAGGAGATTCCCGTATTCAAAGGAGAAAATGAAGCCAAAGCACCGGTCACGTTTGCATATTCCGAGTTCCCGACACCGATGACTGATGTGAGTGCGGAGCCGCAGATCTCCGAAGCCGACAACGAAGAGGTGCTGCCATTGCGAAGCAAACTCGGTGAATACCTTGCACTGGCTGATGCGATAAAGCGCGAGGACATTTGCGCGTGTCGGATTGCCGCGAAAACGATCGGAAAGATGATAGACACCGCGGTCGATGAGATCAACGAGATATCCGTAGAAGAGATAGGAGACGTACTGATAGAAGAGCTTGACGGCAAATTTTCGATAATAGAATGTTACAAGGATATGATATAACGGAGGGATAAACAGATGAATACACAAACAGACTTAAACAAGATCCCCAAAAGAATACTGAATTCACTTTTGCTGTCGGTATCGGCAGGTGTAGTTCCGCGAATAGGAGCGCCGTATATAGCGATCGGCAGACAGGATGAGATAGCCGCACTTCTTTCGGATCTGGAGCAGGTAAACGAGGGCTGCGGAACCATGAGATTTATCATAGGAAGATACGGAAGCGGAAAAAGCTTTCTTATACAGCTGATACGCGGATACGCGCTTGAGCAGAACTTTATCACCGCAGATGCCGATCTGTCTCCCGAACGCCGCCTTTACGGTACATCGGGCAGCGGAGTGGCTACCTATCGCGAGCTTATAAAAAATATGGCATCTAAATCATCTCCGGACGGAGCCGCATTGCCGAAGATAATAGCGCGGTGGATAGATATGCTCAAAGCCGAGCTTGCGGAGGAAGGAGTATCCCCCGATGCGGCGGATTTTGCCGACAGGCTCAATCTCAAAGCCATGGATAAGCTGCGCGGCGTTGAGGATATGGTCGGCGGTTTTGATTTTTCGCGTGTTATCAGTCAATATTATCTCGCTCACGTAAGCGGAGACGACGAAAAGAAGAGCGCGTGCCTGCGTTGGTTAAGGGGAGAATACGCAACCAAGACCGAGGCGAGGGGAGCGTTGGGCTTTTCCACGTCGGAGATAATCGACGACGATAACTGGTATGATTTCATAAAGCTTTGGGCGGTGCTCGTAAGGTTTATGGGATATCGCGGCTTGATAGTATTTATTGATGAGTGCGTAAATCTTTATAAGATAACACACCGTGTAAGCCGTGAGAATAACTATGAGAAGATTCTTTCAATGTTCAATGACACGCTTCAGGGAAGAGCCGAGGGGCTTGGATTGGTGCTGGGCGGTACCCCGCAATTTATGGATGATACACGCAGGGGACTTTTCAGCTATGAGGCACTGCGGAGTCGGCTTTGCGACAGCCGCTTTTCGTCCGAGGGATATAAAAACCTTATCGGTCCGGTCATCAGACTTCGCCGTTTGAGTGATGACGAGCTGTTTGCACTTATATCGAGAATAACCAAGCTATATGCGGTAAATTACGGTATAGAGCCGAGAATAACCGAAGATCAGATGGTAGAGTTCCTGAACGCTTCTCTCTCACGTGCGGGAGCGGACAGTATGATAACACCGCGTGAGATGCTTCGTGACTATATGACCGTGCTCAATATTCTTATGCAGAATGAAAAGGTAAGCTTTGAGGAGATAATGGCACGCAACCTATCTGAAAGAACGAGCTATACCGACAATAGTGAAGAAAAAGACGAAAAGGAAGAACCGCAAAGAAGTGATTATTCGCTTCGGGACATAGAATTTTAAGTATAACACAAAGGAGAATGGTATGGCGCGGGCGGAATATGTATTTGACAGATTTCCATTGTTTATAAAGGAATTTATATATTCTCATTCGTGGGAAAGTCTGCGCGACGTACAGATAGCCGCCGCAGAGACGCTTTTCGAAACTCAAAACAACCTTTTGCTCACGTCATCCACAGCAAGCGGTAAGACCGAGGCGGCATTCTTTCCCATACTTACCGAGCTTTGCGAAGATCCTCCGCAAAGTATAGGCGTTCTTTATATCGCACCGCTGAAAAGCCTTATAAACGACCAGTTTTACAGGATAGAGGAGCTTTTGGATCAAACAGATATCAAGGTAACCCATTGGCACGGAGACGTGGCGCAGTCCAAAAAGAGAAAACTGCTCGACAGACCTGAGGGGATATTGCAGATAACCCCCGAGTCGCTTGAGTCGATGCTCATTAACCGACACAACGACATATGCCGCCTGTTTGGAGATCTGAGATACGTCGTGCTCGACGAGGTCCATACGCTTACGGGTACTGACAGAGGAAATCAGATAAGGTGTCAGCTTTGCAGAATTGAGAGTGTTATCGGTAAAAGTCCGCGCAGAATAGGTCTTTCGGCTACGGTGGGGAATCCGGATGAGGTCGCACGCTGGCTAAGCGAGGGAACGGGAAGGCTTACCGACGTTCCGATATTCGATAACGAAAAGATACGCTGGCGTCTTGGAATGGAGCATTTTTATATACAAAACAGTGCTTTTTCGCAGACACCCGACGATTCGTCAGACCGTAGCAAAGACCGTGCCGTGCTTGACGCAGGATACGAATACGCTTACGATTGTGTAAAAGGGCAGAAATCGCTCGTATTCTCAAATTCCCGCGAGGAGACCGAATACGTTTGCGCAACGCTTAGGCAGATAGCAAGAAAACGCGGAGAAAGAGATATATTCCTTATACATCACGGAAATCTTTCGGCTGCTCTGCGTGAAGAGGCAGAGCACAAAATGAAAGATGAGGACACTCATGCGGTAACCTGTGCGACAGTTACCATGGAGCTTGGCGTGGATATAGGCAGACTCGAGAGAGTACTGCAAATAGATTCACCGAACAGCGCCTCAAGCTTTTTGCAAAGGCTTGGGCGTTCGGGAAGACGCGGTCAGCCTCCCGAAATGATGTTCGTTTTCAGAGAGGAGGAGCCGTTGCCAAACGCGCCGCTTCCCGAGCTTATTCCGTGGGGACTTTTGCAGGCAATTGCCATCGTTCAGCTTTACGTTGAAGAGAGATTTATAGAGCCGCCGAGAGAAAAAAAGGAGCCGTACAGCCTTCTGTTCCATCAGACATTGTCAACGCTCGCGTCTTTCGGAGAAATGAGTGCAAAGGAACTGGCAGAAAAAATGCTTGCTCTCCCGCCCTTTGTCAACATTTCAAGAGAGGCTTATAAGGTTCTTCTTGTCTCAATGCTAAATGCCGATTTCCTTGAAATGACCGAGGAAAAAGGACTTATCGTGGGTCTTGCGGGTGAGAGAATGCTTGCAAGCTTCAAATTTTATGCGGTTTTCAGCGACAGCGAGGATTATACCGTGCGCTGTGAATCGGAAGAGATAGGAACGATAACGACGGCACCGCCGGTGGGAGACCGCTTTGCACTTGCAGGTCGCGTGTGGGAGGTGCTTGAGGTCGATATGCCGCATAAGCTGATATTCGTCAAGAGCGTCGAAGGTAAAATGGAGATCTCGTGGCCGGGTAAATACGGAGAGATACACACACGGATACTTGAGAGAATGAAGCGCGTCTTAGAGGAGGATGCCGTATATCCGTACCTCAAGGATAACGCTCGTTACCGTCTTGAAAAGGCAAGACAGACCGCGAGAAACACGGGCATGCTTGAGAGGGCGACAGTACATCTCGGCGGATTTAATTACTGTATGTTTCCATGGCTCGGAACGCGTTCCTTCAGAACGCTGAAGCGTATGCTCTCGCTCATAGCTCCCGAATTTTCCATATCGGGCATCGAGAGCGGTGGGTCATACTATATTACGTTCCGCATGGAAAAAGGAAGAGTGCGTGAACTTGAAGAGCGTCTTGTATCGGCGTTTTCCTCATTTCGTTCTGCCGATACGCTTGTATCTCCTAAGGAATTGCCCACGTTTGAAAAATACGATGAGTATATTCCCGGCGAGCTTCTGAGGAGCGCATTTGCAAGAGACAGACTGGATCTTGACGAAATAAGGGCAAGGATCTCGTCCGGACCTTCGCAAAGAGAAAATTTATGAAAAATAAAGATTAAAAAAATTCAAAAAACTATTGACTTTATAATAAAAAAGTAGTATCATAATATCGTTGATTTCAAAGGCAATGATGAGGAGCGACGAAAGAAGATGCTTTCGCAGAGAGCCGCGGTCGGTGTGAAGCGGCAGAGCGTACTTTCGTTAAATCACCTCTGAGCCCACTGTCGAGCGATCCGTCGGGTAGAACAGTGCGTATTCCTGCGTTAAAGGATAATGTATTTCAGTACATAAAGGGGTCTGTAAAAGACAAAAAGAGTGGTACCGCGGAAGTTTCAGCCTTCGTCTCTTGATTGAGATGGGGGCTTTTTGCATTAACTTTAAGTTTTTATATACGAAAGGAAAATATTATGCTGACACTTGACAAGATCTATCAGGCAGCTTACGTGCTTAAGGATGTAGTGAGAGAAACGTCTGTTATTCCTTCTCCCAAGATAAATCCAAAAAGCGAGGTCTATCTCAAAACCGAAAATCTTCAGCTTACGGGTTCTTTCAAGGTAAGAGGAGCAGGATTCATGATATCTCAACTCTCTAAGGAAGAAAAAGAAAAGGGCGTTATTGCCTGCTCGGCGGGAAATCATGCGCAGGGCGTGGCACTTGCGGCGCAGAAATACGGAATCAGATCGGTTATTTGTCTGCCCGACGGAGCGCCTATTTCCAAGGTAGAAGCTACAAAGAGCTACGGTGCCGAGGTGGTCATGGTAAAAGGCGTTTACGACGATGCCTACAATCATGCGCTGAAGCTGCGCGATGAAATGGGATATACCTTCGTTCATCCATTTGATAACGAGGACGTTATCGCAGGTCAGGGAACAATAGGACTTGAGATACTTAATTCATTGCAGAATATTGATGCGATCGTGGTACCGATCGGCGGCGGTGGTCTCATTTCGGGCATTGCTTACGCCGTAAAGCAGCTCTCACCGAAGACCAAAGTCTACGGAGTTCAAGCTGAGGGCGCGGCAAGTATGTTTAAATCGATAAAGGAAGGCAAGCGAGGAAAGTTGGCATCTGTCTCGACATTTGCCGATGGTATCGCCGTTAAAGAGCCGGGTGTAAATACATATGAGCTTTGCTCAAAATACGTTGACGATATAGTTACCGTTTCGGAAGATGAGACCTCGTCCGCAATACTTGCTCTCATCGAACAGCACAAAATGATCGCAGAAGGCGCCGGTGCCGTTGCGGTAGCGGCGGTTATGTTTGATAAGATTCCCGTAGAGGGTAAAAGAGTCGTTTGCGTGGTATCGGGCGGTAATATAGACGTTACGATACTTTCGCGAGTTATTGAACGAGGTTTGCTTACTTCCGGAAGGACTTGCAATCTTTGTATAGAACTTATGGATAAGCCCGGTCAGCTTCAGCTCGTGTCTACTATCATCGCAGAGCTCGGTGCCAATGTTATTTCGGTGCACCACGAAAGAGCAAGCGAAAAGATGGATATCAACGGATGCTTCTTGCGCATAGTGCTTGAAACAAAAAATTATCAGCATATTGAGCAGGTAAAGCAGGGACTTATAAACGCCGGCTTCAAACTTAAATAAATTATAGATCAAGGAGAAAAAGAAATGGAAAAGATATATACGAAAAATGCACCGGACGCGATCGGACCATATTCACAGGCTATAAAATGCGGAAATATGCTTTTTACGTCGGGACAGATAGCAATAAATCCCGAAACCGCCTCTGTCGAGGCTACCGATATCGAGGGACAGACAGAGCAGGTATGCAAAAATCTTTGCGCGCTTCTTGAAGCGGCGGGAACTTCTGTTGAGAAGGTCGTTAAAACCACTTGCTTCCTTGCGGATATGGGAGACTTTGCATCCTTTAATGCGATCTACGGCAAGTATTTCGTATCAAAGCCCGCACGTTCTTGCGTTGCAGTAAAGACTCTACCCAAAAATGTTCTCGTTGAGGTAGAAGTTATTGCCGAGCTTTGATGCGTACTGATATTTAACGCTATATTGGTGTTTGATTTGCACAAAAACCGTGCTGTACTATTGTGGGATTTGTGCAAATCAAACCAAATTAAAAAAGTGATAATAAAGCACTTGACAAAGGCATTTATTAGTGATAAAATATGTCTATAATTTTTTTAAGGCGTTGAAGGGAATCAGTAGTTTACGAGGCGTTTTCAGAGATCCGACGGTCGGTGTGAGTCGGTAGCGGCAGTAAATGAAACTCGTCCCCAAGCTTCCGCTTGAAGACCTGTTTTCGGTTGTGTAGATGCGGACGGTTTGTCCCCGTTATCACGGACAGTTTCATTATGAGTGAAACATGAGAGGCTATCTATGATAGCAATAAGAGTGGTACCGCAGAGAGTCGTTGACCTTTGTCTCTTTACTGAAAAGAGATGAGGGTCTTTTTTGACATGATTTCAAATATAAGCAGGAGGTAAATAATGATATTGAACGGTTCTGAAATACTTGCAAACGTATTGATAGAAGAGGGCGTCGATACCGTGTTCGGATATCCCGGCGGAGCGGTCCTCAACATCTACGACGCATTGTATAAATACAGTGATAAGATTACACATTATATGACTGCACACGAGCAGGGAGCTGCCCACGCGGCAGACGGATATGCGCGCTCCACCGGAAAAACGGGAGTGGTTATAGCGACCAGCGGCCCGGGTGCGACAAACCTCGTTACGGGAATTGCCACGGCATATATGGACAGCGTTCCTCTCGTGGCTATCACGGGCAACGTTTCAACGCCTCTTATCGGATGCGACAGCTTTCAGGAAGTATACATAACCGGTATTACAATGCCTATCACAAAGCACAACTTTGTGGTAAGAAAGGTAGAGGATCTTGCAGATATACTGCGTGACGCATTCAGAATAGCATCAAGCGGAAGACCGGGACCCGTGCTCGTGGATATTCCCAAGGATATCACAGCCGCAAAAACCACGTATTTCCCAAAGCCAAAAGATACTGCCCCTCTTCGCACCGATAAGGTCGTCGGTAACGTTGAAGAGATAGCCGAGCTTATAAACAGAGCCGAGCGCCCGTTTATTTATTTCGGAGGCGGTGTCAGACTCTCCGAGGCATCCGACGAGCTCCGCAAGCTTATTCTCAAGGCAGACATTCCCGCGGCATATACGCTTATGGCGGCAGGCGTTCTCGGATACGGCGAGCGAAACAATCTCGGACTTATGGGAATGCACGGAAACTATTCTGCCAACTGCGCTGCAAACAGAGCTGACGTTATGATAGCAATAGGCACTCGTTTCAGCGACAGAGTCGCACTCAACACGCAGAAATTCGGACATAATGCCAAAATAGTTCACATAGATATTGATTCTGCCGAGATCAATAAGAATATTACGGCTGATTATAGTATTATCGGAGACGTTAAAGCCGTGCTTCAAAAAATGCTTCCTATGATAAAGCAAACAAAGCACGATGATTGGCTTTCTGCAATATCCGAGTGGAAGAAGGACGATTATATTCCCGAGGACAGCAACGAATGTCTCAAACCCCATTTCATCATCGAAACAGCTTGCAAGCAGGCAGGAGGGGATGCCATATTCGTTACCGACGTCGGTCAGCATCAGATGTGGGCGGCACAGTTTTTGCATCACACAAAGCCCCGTAACTTCCTGACGAGCGGCGGACTCGGAACCATGGGATATGGATACGGTGCAGCTATAGGTGCCAAGGTAGCCAATCCCGACGTTCCCGTAATTCATTTTACGAGCGACGGCTCATTCCATATGAATATGAATGAGCTTTGCACTGCCGTGAGTTACAAGCTGCCCGTAATAACGGTGATACTCAACAACGCAGTTCTCGGTATGGTGCGCCAGTGGCAGGATGCATTCTACGGCAGAAGATTTTCTTCCAGTGAGCCCGAAAGAGTTACCGATTACGTCAAGGTCGCAGAGGGCTTCGGAGGTGTCGGCTACCATTGCGAAACACCGGCGGAATTTGAAGAGGCTATGGCGAAGGCTCTTAAGGCAGAGGGACCTGTGTGGATAGACTGTGTCGTCGACCGCGAGGAAAAGGTCCTTCCCATGATTCCTTCGGGTGGAACGGTACATGATACTATCTTTAAATAATAAACAGGGAGAGAAAAATGAAAAAACAGTGTATGGTGCTTCTCGTTGAAAACAATGCGGGCGTTCTTGCAAGAATTTCTTCCTTGTTCGTACAGAGAGGCTTTAACATTGATTCTTTGACGGTATCTCCTACAGAGGTCGAGAGTCTGTCGAGAATCACTATAGAGACTACGGGCGATACCAAAACGATAAATCAGATAATAAAGCAAACAGCTAAGCTTTATGAATCAAAGCTGGTGTTTTCCGTTGAACCCGAATTCAGTCTCATTCGCGAGATATTGCTTGTAAAATTCGCAAGAGACAATAATAACACCGATGAGCTTGCAAATATAATCGCAAATTACGATGCAAAGATAGTCGATAACACGGGCGGTTGTTTTGTTGTTGAGCTTTCGGATACACCGCATAAGATCGATGATTTTCTTGATGAGGTCAAAGGGTTTGGTCTTATCGAGATGTGCCGCTCGGGCGCTATAGCCATGGAACGCGGCAATGTAGCTTACGATATCTAATTTATATTATATTTTAAAATTTAAAGGAGAAACAAAAATGATCACAAAGTACTATGATGCAGATTGCAATATTTCTTTGCTTGACGGTAAGACTATAGCCGTTATCGGCTTCGGCAGCCAAGGACATGCTCATTCCATGAACCTTGCTGAAAGCGGATGCAATGTAGTAGTCGGACTTCGTAAGGGAAGTGGACACTGGAAGAAGGCAGCTGATTTTGCAGAAACACATCCCAATTTCAAGGTTATGGAGGTTGAGGAGGCCGCAAAGGCAGCAGATATTGTCATGATGCTCGTCCCCGATGAGCTTGCGGCTGATATCTACAACTCTCAGGTCGCACCATATATGAAGGACGGAGACGTTCTCATGTTTGCTCACGGTTTCAATATCCATTTCAACTTTATTCAGCCCGCTAAGAATATCGACGTTATCATGGTAGCTCCCAAGGGACCCGGACACACCGTAAGAAGCCAGTACGTTGAGGGCAAGGGCGTTCCCAGTCTTATCGCCGTACATCAGGACTACACCGGCAAGGCTAAGGATTATGCGCTTGCATACGCTTGCGGGATCGGCGCAGGCAGAGCAGGTATTCTTGAGACAAGCTTCAGAGAAGAGACCGAGACCGACCTCTTCGGTGAGCAGGCAGTCCTTTGCGGCGGTGTTACAGAGCTTATGAAGGCAGGCTTTGACACTCTCGTTGAGGCAGGCTACGAGCCCGAGATGGCATACTTTGAGTGTATCCACGAGATGAAGCTTATCGTTGACCTTATCAACAACGGCGGATTTGCCATGATGAGATATTCCATATCCAACACAGCCGAGTACGGCGACTACAGAACGGGTAAGAGACTTATTACCGAGGAGACTCGTAAAGAGATGAAGAAGGTTCTTGAGGAGATCCAGAACGGTACTTTCGCATCCGAGTTCATGCAGGAATTTTCTGCAGGCAGACGCGCAAAGTTCCTTGCAACTCGCCGCAAGGAGAGCGAGCATCAGCTTGAGAAGACCGGAGCAGAGCTCCGTCAGATGATGAGCTGGCTCAAGAAGTAATCGTTTACTGAAAATATTCATATCCTCGGCAAATGCCGGGGATATGATAAAAATGAGGAGGTACAGTTATGCTGCTTACGGCAAATGTAGGCAATGCGATAGTTTCCTTTGGACTCTTTGAGGATGATTGCAAAATGATCGCATCCTTTAATGTTTCGAGCGATATGAAGAAGACCTCCGATGAATATCTGGCAATATCAAAAAATATAATGATTGCCAAAGGAATACCGACAGATGATATTGACGCGGCGATAATTTCGTCGGTCGTTCCGACTCTAACTCATAAGATAGTTGTCGCAATAAGAGAGCTTGTAAAAAAAGAGCCGTTGATCGTCGGTCCGGGCGTAAAGACAGGATTCCAAATAAAAATCGACGATCCGTCGGAGCTCGGAGCCGATATGGTGGCAAATACCGCCGCGGTGATACAGCTTAAAGACGGTAACAAGGCAGCTGTGGTTGCCGATCTCGGATTGATAAATACCGTCTCCGCTATAGGAAAAAACGGCGAATATATCGGATGCGCCATCTTTCCGGGATTACAACTCTCATTCGATGCTTTGTATAAGGAAGCGGCACTGCTTCCGAGTGTAGATCCGGCTCTTTATTCAAAGGCGATAGGAAAAAATTCCCGGAATTCGGTGCGTTCCGGTGTAATATTGGGAAGCTCGGCGGCGGTAGACGGATTCGTGGCTAAGTTTGCGGGCGAAATGAAGACCCCGAAAGAAGAAATAGCACTTTTTGCAACGGGCGAGTGCGCACGCGATATACTGCCTCATTGCAAGAATGTTTTTGAATATGAAAAGGATCTTACTTTGAGAGGACTTTATTATATTTACAAAAATAACCTTTGATAATAAGACTTCGGTCTTTATTATAAATAATTTCAAGCACCGTACCGTTTAGGACGGTAGCATCGGGTGGAAGTCCCGAAAGGAGAATCAAATATGAAAAAAGCAGTAATGCTCAAGACAGCACGTAAGGCTGTACTTGAAAAAACGGAGGTGGCAAGATGAGACAGACTAAGAAAACCATAGAAATGGTTCAGCTTGCCATGCTTGTTGCGCTCGTGGTCGTACTTCAAATCATAAGTGCGGTCATTCCGCCAATCGGCGGAACAGTGTCTATCACGTTGACCTTGGTACCGGTTGTTGTCGGGGCAATTCTTTTTGGCAAAAAAGGCGGAATAGTACTCGGCGTCACCTTCGGCGTGATAGTAATGATAAACTGTATCACAGCACTTGATCCCGGCGGAAACATTCTTTGGTCGGCAAATCCTTTCTTTACGGCGCTGATATGTTTGGTAAAGGGAACTGCGGCAGGCTTTATTCCGGCTATGGTATATAAGCTTGTCATCGGGAAGAAAGAAGACCCCTCGGTCGGCAGGAAATATGTCTCCGCGCTTTTTGCGGCGATATCGGCACCCGTCGTCAACACGGGACTTTTCGTGTGTGGAATGTTGCTGTTTTTTGTTGATACGCTTAAGGCGTGGGCAGGCGACAGCAATGTGTTCACCTACATCATTCTCGGCCTTGCAGGACTTAATTTTGTGGTCGAGCTTTTGATAAATATTATTCTTACACCCGCAATCGCAAGAATCGTTGACGTAGTAAAAACAAAACAAAAATAAACTTAATTTACAGGAGAAATATTATGGCACTTCGTTCCGATAACGTAACCAAAGGCTCGGAGAGAGCACCTAACCGAAGCTTATTTTATGCTATGGGATATACAAAAGAGGAGCTTGAACGTCCGCTTATCGGCGTTGTAAGCGCTCACAGCGAGATAGTTCCGGGACATTATCATCTTGATAAAATTGCAGATGCCGTAAAGGCGGGCATACGTATGGCAGGCGGTACACCCGTACTTATTCCGGCTATCGGAGTTTGCGACGGTATCGCAATGGGACACATAGGAATGAAGTATTCTCTTGCAAGCCGCGAGCTTATCTGTGACAGCGTTGAGACTATGACCATGGCACATCAGCTTGACGGTCTTGTACTTGTGCCCAACTGTGATAAGATAGTTCCCGGAATGGTAATGGCGGCAGTCAGAATGAACGTTCCCGCCATCGTTTGCAGTGGCGGACCTATGCTCGCGGGCCGTTATGACGGAGAAGAGGTCAGTCTTTCAAAGCTTTTTGAAGCGGTCGGCGCTTATAAGGCAGGTATTATTGACGAGTGCAAGCTTACCGAGTGTGAAACGGGCGCTTGCCCCGGTTGCGGAAGCTGTGCGGGTATGTATACGGCAAACAGCATGAACTGCCTGTGCGAAGCTATAGGTATAGCGCTTCCCGGAAACGGCACGATCCCTGCGGTAAGCAGTAAGCGTACAATGCTTGCAAAGCACGCGGGAATGGCAATAATGAAGCTTGTTGAGCAGAATATCTGCGCAAGAGATATTATAAACCGCAAATCGATCGAGAACGCACTTGCTTGCGATATGGCACTCGGATGCAGCTCAAACAGCGTACTGCATTTGCTTGCGATCGCGAACGAGGCGGGTGTTGAGCTTGATCTCAACCTCTTCAACAGAATGAGCGCTAAGGTTCCCAATCTTTGTCATCTTGCTCCCGCGGGTCCCACTCATATTCAGGACCTCGATATGGCAGGCGGTATACCCGCAGTCCAGGCAGAGCTTCTCAAAAAGGGATTGATCGATCCGAGCGCACTTACTGTTACGACCAAGACAGTCGGTGAGAATGTAGAGGGCGCGTATATCAAGGATACTGGCTCGATCCGTCCCATTGACGATCCGTACAGTGCTACGGGCGGAATACAGATACTTTGGGGTAATATAGCTCAGAACGGATGCGTTGTAAAGCGCAGTGCGGTAGCTCCCGAAATGCTTAAGCACAGCGGCAGAGCAAGAGTCTTTGATTCCGAGGAAGAGGCAATTGCTGCCATCTACTCCGGTAATATAGTTGACGGCGACGTCGTGGTTATTCGTTATGAAGGCCCCAAGGGCGGTCCCGGCATGAGAGAGATGCTCAATCCCACGAGCGCTTTGGCGGGAATGAAGCTTGATAAGACAGTAGCGCTTATAACCGACGGACGCTTCTCGGGCGCAAGCAGAGGTGCTTCCATAGGACACGTCAGCCCCGAGGCGGCAGACGGCGGAAATATTGCACTGATAGAGGAAGGCGATATTATAGAGATCGATATTCCGGCGGCGTCGATCAACCTGCTTGTAAGCGACGAGGTATTGGCAGAGCGCAGAGCCGCGTACGTTGCTCCCGAGCCCAAGATAAAGTCGGGCTGGTTAGCAAGATATGCAAAGCTTGTCAGCAGTGCCGACAAAGGCGCAATAATGAAATAATATCCCTTTGCAAAAGATATAGAAAGGCGGCAAGCTTTTGCCGAGATGTAGTAAATGAACAAATTTGATAAATATACACGTCAGTATTTTACCGCTCCCAAGTCGGATTATAAATGGATGACCAAAAATTATATAGCAAAACCTCCGGTCTGGTGCTCGGTGGATCTGCGCGACGGAAATCAGTCGCTTATGATCCCCATGAGCCTAGAGGAAAAGCTCGAATTTTTCAAGCTGCTTGTTAAAATAGGCTTCAAAGAGATAGAAGTCGGATTCCCCGCGGCATCCGAAACCGAATATAAATTTCTGCGGACACTTATCGAGGAGGATCTTATTCCCGACGACGTGACCGTTCAGGTCCTGACACAGTCGAGAGAGCATATCATCAAAAAGACCTTCGAAAGTCTTAAGGGTGTAAAGAACGCTATCGTTCATCTTTATAATTCCACTTCGGTAGCGCAGCGCGAGCAGGTCTTTAAAAAGTCCAAGCAGGAGATCATTGATATAGCCGTCAGCGGTGCCGAGCTTTTCAATAAGTACAGCGAAGAGATGGGCGTAAACTACCGATATGAATATTCTCCCGAGTCATTTACGGGCACAGAACCCGAATTTGCCCTCGAGATATGCAACGCGGTGCTTGACGTCTGGAAGCCGACTGCAGATAAGAAGGTCATAATAAACCTTCCCGTAACCGTTGAAGTATCCATGCCACACGTTTACGCAAATCAGGTAGAATATATGAGCGATAATCTCAAATACCGCGAGAACGTTATCATTTCACTGCATCCTCACAATGACAGAGGCTGTGCTATTGCAGACACCGAAATGGGTCTGCTCGCGGGCGGAGACAGAGTGGAGGGTACTTTGTTCGGAAACGGTGAGAGAACCGGTAATGCGGATATCGTAACGCTGGCACTCAATATGTTCGCACAGGGAGTAGACCCTGAGCTCGATCTTTCGGATATGCCTGCCATTACCGAGCTTTACGAAAGGGTTACGAGAATGCAGGTCTACGATCGCTCTCCGTATGCGGGAAAACTTGTATTTGCGGCTTTCTCGGGCTCGCATCAGGATGCTATTGCAAAGGGAATGAAGTGGCGCGAGGATCATACCTGCCGCTATTGGACGGTTCCTTACCTTCCAATCGACCCCAAGGACGTCGGAAGGGAGTACGAGACCGACGTTATCAGAATCAATTCTCAGTCGGGCAAGGGTGGCATCGGATATTTGCTTGAACATAATTTCGGATATGTTCTTCCCGCAAAGATGCGCGAGACCGTCGGATATACGGTAAAAAATGTTTCCGATCACTCGCACAAGGAGTTGGCTCCGGCAGAGGTGCTTCAGATATTTACCGACGAATACGTAAACATCAATTCTCCGCTGGACCTGCTTGATTATCACTTTGTAAGAAACGTCGATTCGATAAAGGCTCTGGTTACAGTCAAATATAACGGCGAGACGAAGGATATCGCGGCAAGCGGTAACGGACGTCTTGACGCTGTAAGCAATGCCTTTAAGGAACACCTCGGACTTGAGTACTCCAATCTTACCTATACTGAGCACGCTCTCACGTCAGGCTCCACCTCAAAGGCAGTTACATATGTGAGCATTATGGCACCCAACGGAAAAATTTTCTGGGGCGTGGGTATTCAGGACGATATTATCGCGGCATCTGTCTGCGCGCTTGTATCGGCTATAAACAGAAGCCTTTTGGCGTAAGTCTTTTGAGAAAGGAGTAAAAATATGGGAATGACTATGACGCAGAAGATCTTGGCGGCACACGCAGGACTTGAGTCGGTCAAGGCGGGTCAGCTCATAATGGCAGATCTTGATCTCGTTTTGGGAAATGATATAACCTCTCCGGTCGCAATAAACGAATTTGAAAAGAACGGATTTTGCGGTGTCTTTGACAAGGACAAGATAGCTCTCGTAATGGATCACTTTGCGCCGAATAAGGATATCAAGGCGGCACAGCAGTGCAAGCAATGCAGGGGATTTGCAAAAAGATTTGATATATCAAACTACTATGACGTGGGCGACATGGGAATCGAGCACGCTCTGCTCCCCGAAAAGGGACTTACCGCTCCCGGTGAGCTTATCATAGGTGCCGATTCTCACACCTGCACCTATGGAGCACTCGGCGCGTTTTCCACGGGCGTGGGAAGCACGGATATGGCGGCGGGTATGGCTACGGGCAAGGCTTGGTTCAAGGTCCCTTCGGCTATCCGCTTCAACCTTGTCGGAAAGCTTTCCCCGATGGTATCGGGTAAGGACGTTATCCTTCATATCATCGGTATGATAGGTGTTGACGGCGCGCTTTACAGATCAATGGAATTCGGCGGCGAGGGACTTAGAAATCTCAGCATCGACGATAGACTCTGCATGGCTAACATGGCAATCGAAGCAGGAGCGAAGAACGGTATATTTGAGGTAGATGATATCACACTCGAATATGTAAAGGAACGCGTAGATCGTGAATTTAAGATATTCGCTCCCGATGCAGACGCAGAGTACGACGAAACTATCACTGTAGATCTTTCCGGGATAAAGCCTACGGTTGCCTTCCCGCATCTTCCCGAAAACACGAAAACGATCGACGAGATAACCGATAATGTTGTTATAGATCAGGCTGTGATCGGCTCTTGCACAAACGGCAGGATAAGCGATATGCGTGCGGCGGCGGCAATACTCAAAGGCAAGCACGTCGCAGAAAACGTAAGATGTATAGTGATTCCCGGAACACAGCAGGTATATCTTGACTGTATCAAGGAAGGTCTCGCCGAGATATTCATTAAAGCCGGATGCGCTTTCAGCACCCCCACCTGCGGTCCCTGCCTTGGCGGACATATGGGTATTCTTGCGGAAAACGAGAGAGCAGTTTCGACGACTAACCGCAATTTCGTCGGACGTATGGGACACGTTACCTCCGAGGTGTATCTTGCAAGCCCCGCAGTTGCGGCTGCAAGTGCAATCAAGGGATATATCGGCACGGATATTTTTGAGTGATAGCTATGGTAAAACACGTAATTATTTGGACGCTCAATAATGACTACGGCGAAGAGCAAAAAAACGCGGTAAAGGAAAACATTAAGGCAAAGCTTGAGGCTCTCGGCGGAATTATAGACGGAATAGTTGATATAAAGGTCTATACGGACGGATTGCCATCTGCAAATGCCGACCTTATGCTTGATTCCACCTTTAAGGACGCGCAGGCACTTAAGGCTTACGCAACTCATCCCGCACACGTCAAGGTGGCGCAAAATGACGTTGTTCCGCACGTGTCGGTCAGAAGCTGTTTTGATTTTGAAATCTGAGAAAGGAATGTCAAATGAACGCACGGGGAAAAGTACATAAATATGGGGATAACGTCGATACCGACGTAATAATTCCTGCAAGATATCTCAATACCGCAGACCATAAGGAGCTCGCCTCTCACTGTATGGAGGATATAGATAAGAGCTTTACTTCAAAGGTCAAGGACGGAGACATAATAGTCGGAGGATCCAATTTCGGATGCGGCTCCTCACGCGAGCACGCACCCATAGCAATCAAAAATTCGGGAATTTCTTGCGTTATTGCAAAGACCTTTGCAAGAATATTTTTCAGAAATTCCATAAATATAGGTCTGGCCATACTCGAATGTCCCGAGGCAAGCGAAAAGATCGACGACGGTGATGACATCTCAATAGATTTTGATACGGGGATAATTACCAACAATACAAAAAACGAACAGTACCGTGCTGAGCCGTTTCCTGCATTTGTAAAAGAGATCATCAACGCTGACGGTCTTATGAATTCACTTAAAAAGTGAGCAGAAGAAAGGATAAAAATGATTAAGAATATTACTGTTCTCAAGGGCGACGGCATTGGCCCCGAAATCGTGGATCAGGCGATCAAGGTGCTGGATGCAGTATGCAAGAAATATTCACATACCTTCAATTACACCGAGGTAGATATCGGAGGATGCAGTATTGATAAATACGGAGTTCCGATAACCAAGGAAGGAATGGAGATATGCAAAGCGGCAGACAGCGTTTTGCTGGGTGCTGTCGGCGGTCCCAAGTGGGACAATCTTGATCCTTCCATTCGTCCGGAAAAGGCTTTGCTTGCCGTAAGAAGCGAGCTTGGTCTTTTTGCAAACCTTCGTCCGACAAAGCTGTTTTTACAGCTGGCGGATTCCTCGCCTCTCAAGGAGAGTATCGTCGGAAACGGAATCGATCTTATGATAGTCCGTGAGCTTACCGGCGGTATCTACTTCGGAAACAGAAGGATCGAGAGCGTTAACGGTGAGAAGGTAGCCACAGACGAGATGACCTACAGTGAGCACGAGATCGAGCGTATCGGACGCGTTGCGTTTGAGAGCGCGAGAAAGAGAGGCGGAAAGCTTGCCTCGGTAGACAAAGCTAACGTACTTGACTCGTCAAGACTTTGGAGAGCTACCATGCACAGACTCGCAAATGAGTATACCGACGTTGAGTACAGCGATATTCTCGTCGACAACACCGCAATGCAGCTTATCAAAAACCCCGCACAATTTGACGTTATCGTTACCGAAAATATGTTTGGAGATATTCTTTCGGATGAAGCAAGTATGCTGACAGGCTCTATAGGTATGATGCCTTCGGCAAGCCTTTCGGAGGGTACGCTCGGAATGTACGAGCCCATTCACGGCTCGGCACCCGATATCGCCGGAAGGAATATAGCAAACCCCATCGGTACCATTATGTCTGCGGCTATGATGCTGAGATATTCGTTCGGTATGCCTGCCGAGGCGGATGATATAGAAAATGCGGTAAATAAAGCGCTTGATGACGGATACCGCACGGGTGATATTTATAAGGAAGGTACTACAAAGGTCGGTTGCTCTGAAATGGGCAATATAATTGCATCTTATATAGCATAAGGAGAAAGAAAATGCTTAATATCAGATATGAATTAACAAAAGATCTTAAGGCAAAGCCCGATTGGAACAATCTCGGATTCGGAAAGTATTTTTCCGATCATATGTTCATTATGGATTATGATGAGGGTATGGGTTGGCACGATGCCCGAATAGTTCCTTATCAGAATCTTTCTCTTGATCCCGCGTGTATGGTGTTCCACTACGCTCAGGAAATGTTTGAGGGTCTCAAGGCGTACAGGACTCCCGACGGAAGTATTCAGCTTTTCAGACCCGACAAGAACATCGAAAGAATGAACAACACGAACGAGCGTCTTTGTATCCCAAAACTCGATCCCGACGACGTACTCGATGCTCTGAAGGCTCTCGTAGCGACAGAAAAGGATTGGGTTCCCGCTCTCGAGGGAACGTCGCTGTATATTCGCCCCTTTATTATAGCTACCGATGTACAACTCGGAGTTCATCCTTCAAAGAGCTATAAGTTTATGATAATCGTTTGCCCCGTAGGTTCTTATTACGCAGAGGGCATCAAGCCGGTCAAGATATTTGTTGAGCGTGAATACGTAAGGGCAGTCAAGGGCGGAACCGGTTTTGCGAAGGTAGGAGGAAACTATGCTTGCTCTCTTATCGGACAGAAGAAGGCAGAGTCAATGGGATATTCTCAGGTACTTTGGCTTGACGGAGTAGAGCATAAGTATATCGATGAGGTCGGAGCCATGAATGTGTTCTTCGTTATTGACGGAGTTGTCGTTACCCCGGCGCTTGACGAAGGTAATATTCTCCCCGGAGTTACAAGAAATTCCTGTATTCAGATCCTCCGCAAGATGGGATATAAGGTCGAGGAGAGAAAGCTTTCGCTCGATGAAGTAATAGATGCGTATAAGAACGGAAAGCTGAATGAAGCGTTCGGTACCGGCACTGCTGCCGTAGTTTCTCCTATGGGTGTGCTTGATACGGGAGACTTCAAGATGGTTATAAACAACAACGAGATCGGAGAGGTCGCTCAAAACGTATACAACGTTCTCACGGGTATTCAATGGGGCAAGCTTGACGATGAGCTTGGTTGGACCATTAAGGTCTGCTGATACGGTAAAATTAGGGTTGACGCTTCGCGTCAACCCTAATCGTCGGTAGACCGGAGAAATGAATATACATTTAGATTGAATGTTTATGCAATTCGCGGGAATTATTTGAACTTACTTTAAGATGATAATTGTTTAATTTGCTGTGAAAATATAGATCGACCATAAAAAAATAGTTAAAATTTACTATTGACAAAAATATAGGTTAGATGTATAATATACACATAATATTGAATATATATGCAGTTGCTGCATAAATCTTATGTTTTGCTGCGAAGGAAAGCGGCTCGGAGGTAGAAAAATGGATAAAAGCAATATCAAAAAGGTAGTTTTGGCATACTCGGGAGGTCTTGATACCTCTATAATCATACCGTGGTTGAAAGAAAACTATAATAATTGCGAGGTCATCGCAGTAAGCGGCAATGTGGGACAGAGCGACGAGCTTGAGGGACTTGAAGAAAAAGCCATCAAGACTGGAGCTTCCAAGATATATATTGAAGATCTTACTGACGAATTCGTTGACGATTACGTGATTCCCACAGTTATGGCGGGTGCAAAATACGAAGAGTACCTTCTCGGAACTTCGTTTGCACGTCCCGTTATCGCAAAGAGAATAGTTGAGATCGCTAAGGCTGAGGGCGCAGACGCTATCTGCCACGGATGCACGGGTAAGGGTAATGATCAGGTTCGTTTTGAGCTTACTATCAAGGCTTTTGCACCCGATATGCCCATTATCGCACCCTGGCGTGAGTGGAGCATCAAGTCGCGTGAGGAAGAGATAGAATACGCAGAGGCACACAACGTTCCTCTTAAGATAAACCGTGAGACAAACTATTCCAAGGATAAGAACCTTTGGCACCTCAGCCACGAAGGACTTGACCTCGAGGATGCGGGCAACGAGCCTATGTATGAAAAGAAAGGCTTCCTTGAGATGGGCGTATCTCCCCTTCAGGCACCCGACGTTCCCACATATATTACACTTGATTTTGAATCAGGACGTCCCGTTGCTTTCAACGGTGATAGGATGAGCGCAAAGGATATCATTCTCAACCTTAATAAGGTTGGCGGAGAAAACGGCATCGGACTTCTTGATATCGTTGAAAACCGTCTTGTCGGAATGAAGTGCCGCGGGGTTTACGAAACTCCCGGCGGAGCGATCCTTTACTTTGCTCACAATTATCTTGAGACGGTCTGTCTCGATAAGTATACGGCTCACAAGAAGGCTGAGCTGTCTGTTACATTCGCCGATCTCGTTTACAACGGTCAGTGGTTTACTCCTTTGCGTGAGGCGCTTTCCGCCTTTGTCGATAAGACACAGGAGAAGGTTACCGGTACCGTAAAGCTTAAGCTTTACAAGGGCAACATCATCAAGGCTGGTGTATGGAGCGATTATTCGCTTTACTCCGAGGAGATCGCAACCTTTGGTGAGGACAACGTTTACAATCAGGCTGATGCCGCGGGCTTTATCAATCTCTTCGGTCTGCCCATAAAGGTTCAGGCTCAGATAAACGCAAAGAACAAGAAAAACTGATATACCTTTATAAACAAGGAGTATTTTTGCCTGCCGCATATGCGGCGGGCAAAAAGTGTTAAATGCATATGGAAAAAATGTGGGCGGGAAGGTTTGCAAAAAGCCTTGACAGTAAAGCAGACGACTTCAATTCGTCGATCCGCTTTGACTGTAAAATGTATAAGCAGGATATAGTGGGCTCGATGGCTCATGCACAAATGTTGTCAAAGCAGGGCATCATCACCGTGTCCGACTGCGAGCTGATACTTGGCGGACTTTCGGGTATACTTGCCGACATAGAATCGGGTGAGCTTGATTTTGATATGTCGTGCGAGGATATCCATATGTTTGTGGAGGCTGAGCTTACAAAACGTATAGGAGACGCGGGAAAGCGTCTGCATACGGCGAGAAGCCGAAACGATCAGGTCGCGCTTGATATAAGAATGTATCTTCGCGACAAATCAGAGGGCGTCATAGCTTTGTTGCGACAGCTCATAGAAGCCGTTGTGTGCAAGGCTGAAGAAGGTAAATCGGCTATTTTGCCGGGATATACCCATCTGCAGAGGGCACAGCCGATAACATTCGGTCACCATCTGCTTGCGTATGCGCAGATGTTTATGAGAGATATTTCGCGAGTAGAGGATGCGGTCGCGCGAATGAACTATTCTCCGATAGGCTCTTGCGCACTTGCCGGTACTACTTATAACACCGACCGCAATTTTGAGGCTGAAAAGCTCGGATTTTCGGGTATAACTCAAAACAGCATCGACGGTGTATCAGACCGCGATTTCTGCGTTGAGCTTATGAGCGCGTTTGCTTTGATCATGATGCATCTTTCCCGCTTTTCCGAGGAGGTCATTCTTTGGTCGAGCTGGGAGTTCAAATTCGTCGAGCTCGACGACGCGTATACCACCGGTTCGTCCATTATGCCTCAGAAAAAGAATTCGGATATGGCAGAGCTTGTAAGAGGAAAGACCGGCAGAGTATATGGCGATCTGCTTGGACTTTTGACTACACTGAAGGGCTTGCCTCTTGCATATAACAAGGATATGCAGGAGGATAAGGAAGCGGTGTTTGATGCGCTCGAGACGGTTGAGATGTGCCTTGATATATTTGCCCCTATGATAAGAACAATGCGTCTTATTCCCACTAATATGTATAAGGCGGCGCAGGAGGGATTTATAAATGCGACCGACCTTGCGGATTATCTCACAAAGAAGGGAATGCCATTCAGATCGGCATACAAAACAGTCGGACAGATAGTCGCGGAATGTATCGAGAAAAAGACGGTACTTGACGAGCTTCCCATAGAAGAATACAAGAAATACACGGATATGTTTGAAAATGATCTTTACAGTGAGATCTCGCTTGAGAACTGCGTAGATAAGCGCATATCCGAGGGAGGAACGTCGGTCTGCTCGGTCGAGAAGCAGATCGCTCTTATACGAAAGGAGCTGAACATATGAAGAAGGTCTTTATAGACGGAAAGGCGGGAACTACGGGCCTGCGCATATACGAGCGTCTGAGCGAGCGAAAGGATATCGAGATCATATTGCTTTCGGACGAAGAGCGAAAGGATCCTGCCGCAAGAAAAAAGGCGTTGAATTCTTGTGACATCGCATTCTTGTGTCTGCCGGACGATGCGGCACGCGAGTCGGTCGCAATGATAGAAAATGAAAACGTAACCGTCATAGATACCTCGACCGCCCACCGCACGCTTGAAGGATGGTGCTACGGATTTCCCGAGCTTTCCGACGAGCTTGACGAAAAGCTCAAGAGCGCTAAACGTATAGCAGTACCCGGATGCCACGCAAGCGGATTTATTGCTCTTGTAAAGCCGCTTATAGATAGCGGTGTTATCGACGATAACGAGCTTTTGACCTGCCATTCGATAACGGGATACAGCGGTGGCGGCAAGAAGATGATATCGGATTACGAAAATGAAGATCGCGACAGTCTGTTGGATTCGCCCAGACAGTATGCACTTTCACAAAAGCACAAGCATCTTAAAGAAATGCAGGCTATGACCGGTCTGAAAAACGTACCCATCTTTTGCCCGATAGTTTCGGATTTTTACAGCGGCATGATGGTGACCGTACCGCTTTTTGCCGCTCAACTCAAAAACGGCAAAACGGTCGAGGACATCAAAAAGATTTACGCGGATAAGTATAATACCTCGATAGTACACTATCAAGAGAGCGCTGATGATGCGGGATTTTTGTCGGCTGCAAAGCTCAAGACAAAGGATTCTATGATAATAAGTGTATACGGTAACGAGGAGCGTATATTGCTCACAGCACTCTATGATAATCTCGGTAAGGGCGCTTCGGGCGCGGCTGTGGAGTGTATGAACGTTGTGCTGGGAGAAGATAAGACCCTAACACTCGATATTTGATTTTGGAGAGACTGATATGTTAAAACAGATAAACGGCGGCGTTTGTGCCGCAAAGGGATTTTTGGCAAACGGCGTGCATTGCGGTATTCGCAAGAACAGAACAAAGAGAGATCTTGCGCTGATATTCAGCAAAACTCCCGCAAGTGCGGCGGCAGTATATACGAAAAATCTCGTTAAAGGAGCACCTTTGACGGTTACAAAAAACAATATATCCGACGGCATGGCACAGGCGGTGATATGCAATAGCGGAAACGCCAACACCTGTAACGCAAACGGCATAGAGATAGCAGAGCAAATGTGTGAGCTCGTTGCCGAGAAAATGAATATCAAAGCAAGCGACGTTATAGTGGCTTCAACGGGAGTTATCGGTCAGCCGCTTGACATCGCACCGATTGCCGGCGGAATGGACGAGCTTGCGTCAGGTCTTGGCGATAACTGTGAGCTTGCCTGCGAAGCGATAATGACGACCGATACGCGCAAAAAAGAGATTGCGTTTGAGTTTGAGGCTGGCGGTAAGACCTGCAGGATAGGCGGTATTGCCAAGGGAAGCGGTATGATCCACCCCAATATGGCAACGATGCTCGTGTTCGTTACCACCGATTGCGCCATCAGCGCACAGATGCTCCAAAAGGCACTTTCCGAGGATGTTCAAACATCCTTTAATATGGTCAGCGTGGACGGAGATACTTCGACTAACGATATGGTATGCGTTATGGCAAACGGTATGGCGGAAAATGAAATGATTGTCAGCGAGGGCGCCGATTTTGATGCTTTTCGTCAGGCTTTGCACGGAGTTACGTCCTGTCTTTGCAAAATGATCGCGGGCGACGGCGAAGGCGCAACAAAGCTCCTGGAGTGCAAGGTCAGCGGCGCGGTAGATGACGTGAACGCAAGGATAATTGCAAAATCCGTAATTTGTTCCTCGCTTTTTAAGGCGGCAATGTTCGGAGCTGACGCCAACTGGGGCAGAGTACTGTGCGCTATCGGATACAGCGGAGCTGATGTCGACGTAAATAAGGTAGACGTTTCTTTTGCTTCGAATAAGGGAGAGATAACGGTCTGTGTCGATGGCGCAGGCGTTCCTTTTTCCGAGGAGATCGCGAAGGAGATACTTCTCGAGAACGAGATACGGATAATCATAAAGGTCGGCGACGGCGATGGCGAGGCGACAGCCTGGGGATGCGATCTTACATATGACTACGTAAAGATCAACGGAGACTACAGAACATAACTTGGAGGCAGATATGGAACTTAACAATGCGCAAAGAGCAGACGTGCTTATTCAGGCTTTGCCTTACATACAGGAATATTACAATAAGATCATCGTTGTAAAATACGGTGGTAACGCAATGATAAGCGAAGAGCTCAGAGAGGCGGTCATGGGTGATATCGTACTGCTTTCTCTCATAGGAGTCAAGGTCGTCCTTGTTCACGGCGGCGGTCCCGAGATCACCGAGATGCTGAATAAGGTCGGTAAGGAGAGCAAATTTGTCGACGGCTTGAGAGTTACCGATAAAGAAACTGTCGAGATAGTCCAGATGGTACTTGCGGGCAAGATAAACAAAAATCTTGTAAATCTTCTGCAGAGCAAGGGTGGAAGAGCAATCGGACTTTGCGGTATCGACGGTCATATGATCAAGGCTGAAATGAAAAAGAAAGAACTCGGATACGTCGGAGAGATCACAGACGTTGACGTTCGTCCCATCCTCGACGTTCTGGAGAAGGGATACATTCCGGTAGTTTCGACGGTTGGCTACGATGACGAAGGGAACAGCTATAACATAAACGCCGATACAGCCGCCGCACGTATCGCAGGTCAGCTCAAATGCGAAAGCCTTATCACGATGACGGATATCGCGGGTATTCTCAGAGATAAGAACGATCCTTCAACGCTTATACCGACGATATACGTAAGTGAGGCTCCCCAGCTTATCGCAGAGGGGATAATTTCGGGCGGTATGATCCCGAAGATAGAGTGTTGCATCGAGGCGATACGCCGAGGAGTAAAAAAAGTGTTCGTAATTGACGGAAGGATCCCTCACGCAATACTTATAGAAACGCTTACCGATGAGGGAATCGGCACTATGTTTGTAACGGGAGATTCCTATAATGACTATCAAAGAACTTGATAAAGAATACATAGCCAATACATACGCACGTTTCCCGATCTGCTTAGTATCGGGAAAGGGCTCGCTCGTCTATGATGAAGACGGTAAGGAGTATATCGACCTCGGAACCGGAATAGCAGTAAATACGTTCGGTTATTCGGACGACGCCTGGATAAATGCCGTAAATTATCAGCTTTCCTGCCTCCAGCACACCTCAAATCTGTATTACAGCAAGCCTTGCGCCGAGCTTGCAAAAATGCTGTGCGAACGCACGGGTATGAAAAAAGTTTTCTTTTCAAACTCGGGTGCCGAGGCAAATGAATGTGCCATTAAGGTGGCGAGAAAATACGGCGAGCTTAATAAGGGCGCAGAATATACCACGATAGTTACTCTCAGAGACAGCTTTCACGGCAGAACCATCACAACTCTTGCGGCAACCGGACAGGATGTTTTCCATAAGGATTTCTTGCCTCTGACCGACGGATTTGTTTATGCCCGCGCGAACGATATTGACGACGTGGAGCGCATCGTATCCGAAAATAAATGCTGTGCCGTGATGTTTGAGGTGGTCCAGGGCGAAGGCGGAGTCAAAGCACTTGATGCGGATTTTCTTGCCGCGCTTAAAAGACTTGCAGATAAAGAGGATCTTTTGCTTATAGCCGACGAAGTACAGTGCGGAAACGGAAGAAGCGGTAAGCTTTACGCTTATATGAATTACGGAATAACTCCTGACATCGTGAGCACGGCAAAGGGACTTGCGGGCGGACTTCCGCTCGGGGCGACAATGCTCGGTGAAAAGGTAAAGGATATACTCGGAGTCGGAATGCACGGATCAACTTTCGGCGGAAATCCGGTCTGTTCGGCGGCGGCGCTGAACGTTCTCTCAAGAATTGACGAAACACTTTTGGCAAAAGTAAGAGAGAAGAGCGAGTATATATTCAACGAGCTCGGGGATGCGGAAGGAGTTATCAGCATCAGCGGTCTCGGGCTTATGATAGGACTCGAAACAAGACGTCCTGCCGCAGAAATAATCGACGAATGTCGCGAAAAAGGAGTGCTCGTTATAAAGGCTAAGCAGAAAATACGTCTTTTGCCCGCACTCAACATAGAAAAAGAACTTCTGAAAAAAGCAATAAAGATCATTAAGGAGGCTTGCGCCGGATGAAACATTTATTAAAGCTCATGGATCTCTCTCAGCAGGAGATCGTTGAAATACTTAATCTCGCCGATCAGCTTAAGTATGAGAAGAAAAACGGAATAGAGCATCATATACTCAAAGGTAAAACGCTCGGACTGATATTTGAAAAATCTTCGACCAGAACGAGGGTTTCCTTTGAGGTGGGTATGTATGATCTCGGCGGTACGGCGCTATTTCTCAGTTCAAGAGATCTTCAGATCGGAAGAGGCGAGCCTGTTCAGGATACCGCTCGTGTGCTTTCAAGATATCTTGACGGCATAATGATCCGTACATACGACCAAAAAGAGGTCGAGGATCTTGCAAAGTACGGATCTATTCCGATAATCAACGGTCTCACAGATTATTGCCACCCCTGTCAGGTGCTTGCCGACCTCATGACCATTCGTGAGCATAAAGGAGCGCTCAAGGGGAAGAAGCTCTGCTATATCGGAGACGGCAACAATATGACGAATTCTCTCATTGTAGGCGGTATCAAAATGGGCATGAAAGTATCGATAGCTTGCCCCGAGGGATACAGACCCGACCCGGAGATCATGAAGTGGGCATCCGATAACGGAACATTTACTTGTACTGACAATATATTGGAGGCGGCAAGAAACGCCGACGTCCTTTATACAGACGTCTGGGCCTCTATGGGTCAGGAAGCGGAGGCAGAGGAAAGAAAGAAGATATTCAAGGGATATCAGATAAACTCAGAAGTCATGGCTGTTGCCAATTCAGAGGCTATGGTAATGCACTGCTTGCCTGCTCACAGAGGAGAGGAGATCACGGAGGATGTGCTTGAATCTCATGCTGATGAGATATTTGACGAGGCAGAGAACAGACTGCACGCACAAAAGGCAGTTATGGTTAAATGTATGCTTTAAATAATTATAAAACGGCTTCTATGATTTTTATGCATGGAAGCCGTTTTGATATTGTGCAGTTTTACTATATATCATGTAAATTACATGATATATATTGTCAATTTTTAAACAAAATGCACTAAACCGTTAAAAAAATAACAAATATCTATTGACAATGCTTTTTGATTATGATATAATTCAGTCGTAGGATGAATTCTTAGAAATTTCAAACATTCAGAATATTATTTTAATAGTGAAAGGATTTCGAAAAATGAACGTAAAAGCTTACGAGATCGTAGACAGTGTAGAGAAGCTTGAAGGAGCGCTGGAGCGA
>CAYQEY010000004.1:0-44465 GCA_964416635.1 uncultured Lachnospiraceae bacterium
ACATTTTATTTGCTATATCTGTTGGTTTCACCCCAACATTTATTATAGAACCAAATAAGCCGATATTGCCATCGTTTCGACAGCAATACCGGCTTTCTCTTATGTGTACGATATCTATATAGATCTTATGCAATATTATATACAACGCCGTTGTAAACTAATTTTTCCGAGGTTCCTGCCGTTCCTTGTATCAAGCGCAATTTACCCGCCGAGCAAAGGGTATATTTTGAACCGTTCACCGTGATAGTCTCTCCGATCTCAAGCAGATCATCACTTGAAAATGCGGAATCGGCTCTCACCGGCAGGAGAATATTGACATACATACCGAGTTGGTTTGAAGGATCTGGCGTGTGCGTGCTGAGTTTTTGGTCAAGCACGCAGAAATAAGTGTACGTATTTAACGATGCATCGCCCCATGTAAGGTCAAACCAGTACCATTTTCCGTCATCCATTTGAACGAGATTCCAGACATGACTTCCGCCGGCATTGCCGTTTACAAGTATATTTTCAACACCGCTCACATTCAAGAGCAGCTGAAACAACTTTGCATATCCCTCGCACACAAACTTTCCGCGTGAAAAACCACCGTGAATGCTGTGTGCCCATTGAGAAAACTCGGGGTTTCCTTCGGAATCATACGCATAGGAATTATTTTTCAGTATCGCGTCATAGTATATGAGCGCGATATTGTATGCACTCGTTTCGCCGTCTGCAAGTGAAACGTATTCTTTGATTCCCTCGTATATCGTGCGGTTGTATTGGACCCTGGCGCTTGAATCTGCATATTCCTCGACGGTAGTGATAACTATTACTTCGCTACTATAATACAAGCAATATGACATCCAATAAAATATGGGATGGTCTTTTCTAAATAAGGCATAAACCGATTGTGCTTCTTGCAGAGTCAGCCCGTACTTTGCATAATCGAACACACCGACTTCGTACATATCGCCTGCTATTTCATGATGTTGCAGATACGGTGCATTTATGCCTGATCCTTTGTGGAACTTGGTCAGTGTCTCTTCCATTTCTTCATAAAGCTCACGCATCGCCTCTCCGTTATCGGCATCGTCAAAAAAGGCGTAGCCCTCTTTTGAAGCATAGATGGAGATATCGGTGAAATCGATCGTATTTTTATGGCAGCGCGTACACTCACCGTCAACATAATTGTGTCCTGTGGGAGCAATGAAATCCTGGTCTTTCAATACTTTTTTGCATACCGCGCAATGGACAAGATCTGTCGCACCCCATTTTGCACAGGTAGGATCAAATCCTTTGACTGCCATTTCTTCCGTGTGACCTATAGGGTCGACCTTGAGTTGTGCCACTAATATTTCTTTACATACAGAGCAATGCTTTCCCTCAGTCTTACCGGCGGTCGTGCAGGTAGCCGCAACCGCTCGGTCGATTACCTCTTTGTGCCCGGGAGCGTCAATTGTGAGTTGTGGCACTAATATATCATTACACTCCGAGCAATGCTTTCCCTCGGTCTTACCGGCGGTCGTGCAGGTAGCCGCAACCGCTCGGTCGATTACCTCTTTGTGCCCGGGAGCGTCAATTGTGATTTGTGGCACTAATATATCATTACACTCCGAGCAATGTTTTCCCTCGGTCTTTCCGTCGGTCGTGCAGGTAGGTGCAACTGCTTGGTCGATTACCTCTTTGTGACCGGGAGCGTCAATTATGAGTTGTGGCACTAATATTTCATTACACTCCGAGCAATGCTTTCCCTCGGTCTTTCCGTCGATCGTGCAGGTAGGTTCAACTGCTTGGTCAATTACCTCTTTGTGACCGAGAGCGTCAATTGTGAGTTGTGGCACTAATATTTCATTACATTCAGAGCAATGCTTCCCCTCGGTCTTGCCGTCGGTCGCGCAAGTGGGAGCAACGGCAGAGTCTATGACCTCTGTGTGCCGATGACTTCCCGACTCGGTATCATCTTCACTGCCGTCCTCTGTTGCATTGCCGTCCTCCGTTACCCTGCCGTCCTCCGTTGATCTTACATCCTCCGTTTGAGCTTCATCTTCAAGCGACGGCTGTTTCGACATCTCCGACCCGGATGTTGATAGGCTGTCAATGGCATTATTACAAGAAAAAAAGGTTAAAAAGCATATTAACGATACAAGCAATATACACCACCAAAGTGATCTTTTCATCGCACACTCTCCTTTGTCAGCGGTATTATAATTATTCAGATTGTTTCCATTATATCACAAGATCACCCGTATGTCAAAAGTTTTCGGGAGTTTTTTTATTTTTTGCAAGCTTTTATTTTATTTGTTGATTTTTACAACCGATTGTGATATAATTTCCTCGGATGCATATCTGAATTTTTTAAGAGTCATGAATGCATGGCTTGGAGAAGGAAGCTATATCAACATTCTTGACCGCGAAACGGTATACTGCAGGAAGAATACCGACCGGCAAGCATGAGTACGCCTGATCAAAGCGTTTTGAAAAATTAACAAATCAAAAGGAGTTATATATGAAAGGAATAATATTGTACAAATCCAAGTACGGAGCAACAAAAAAATATGCCGATTGGTTATCCGAAGATACGGGTTTTGATGTAAGAGAAGTATCAAAAATCAAACTTCGCGATGTACTTGAATACGAAACTGTAATATTCGGCGGAGGAATATATGCGTCCGGAATAGCAGGACTTGACTTCTTAAAAAAGAATATCAATTTCTTGTCCGATAAGAAAATTATAGTATTCTGCGACGGTGCTTCTCCGTATGAAGAAAAGTCTCTTGAGGAAATAAAAAATCACAATATGAAGGATAAGCTGAGTAACATTCCGTTTTTCTACTGCCGCGGAGGATGGGACATGGAAGCAATGACCTTCGTTGACAGGAATCTGTGTAAAATGCTGAGAAAAGCCGTATCAAAAAAAGACCCGTCGGAATATGAGGTTTGGGAAGCCGCCCTTATGGCTGCAGGCGAAAGCAAATGCGATTGGACGGACCGAGATTATTTAAAACCGATATTGGATGAAATAAAAGGAAACTCATGAAAGAAAAAGTATATGAATTTTTGAGAACTATTCCAAAAGGAAAGGTAGTAACATACGGTCAAATAGCAGAATATTTGGGAAATAAAAATTTGGCAAGAGTTGTCGGAAACATTCTTCACGGCAACCCCGATGAAGATAAATACCCCTGCTATAAGGTCGTAGATGCCAAAGGAAATTTGTCAAAGCACTTTGCCTTCGGAGGTATTGAAAAGCAGAGAGAAAAATTAGAAAGAGACGGCATAGCAGTTGTTAACTTCAGAGTCGATCTGACCGAGTACAAAATGTCGTAAATCGCGTAAAATATTGAGATCTTACACGATGGGACCTGCTTATTCTTACGGCGTACAGACAGAAAGTCCCCATAATTTGCTGAAAATAAGTGTTACAGGACAACAAACTTTATGAAACGGATATTGAAACGGGTATTTCCGCAAACTCTACCGATCATGGCGGGATATATCTCTTTGGGAATTGCATTCGGACTGCTCCTGCAGTCAATAGGCTACGGGCCTCTTTGGGCGTTTCTCATGAGTCTTTTTATTTATGCCGGCTCCGCACAGTTTCTGTCGGTAGAGCTGTTGTCTGCCGGGGCAACCCTCGCACAGGTTGCGCTGCTGACCTTTTTGCTGAATTTCAGGCATCTGTTTTACGGTATTTCCATGATAGAAAAATACCGAGGAACGGGAATCGGAAAGCTGTATCTGATATTCGGTCTTACCGACGAGACCTACGCGATTTTGAGCTGTTGTAATCCCCCCGAGGGTCTAAGCAACAAAAGCTATTATCTTGCTGTAACGCTGATGAACCACATTTATTGGATCGTCGGATGCGTCCTCGGCTCGGTGGTGGGAAGCGTGATCCCCTTTGATATGGCCGGAATTGATTTCGCCATGACCGCACTTTTTGCGGTACTCGTCGTTGAACAATGGAATACTCATAAAAATCACATTCCCGCGATACTCGGATTTGCAATAACGCTTGCGTCGCTTTATATCTTTGGCTCAGACAGTTTTCTGATACCGGCGCTCATCGTTATGTCGGTAATTCTGCTGTGCCTGCAAAACCGTTTGAACAGGGGGGAAAACCAATGAGCAATAACTACGCACTCGCCGTTATCGCCGTAATGGCGCTCGTTACCGCCCTGCTCCGATTTCTTCCGTTCATCTTATTTGACCACGGAGACCGCTTGCCGAAGTGGATATCCTATTTGGGAAAGGTCCTGCCGCCTGCGGTAATGAGTATGCTTTTGGTGTACTGTCTGAGAGGCATAGATATCACCGTGTACAACCACGGAATTCCCGAATTGATATGTGTGGGAGTGACGGTATTGCTCCACATCCGGAAGCGAAATACCCTGTTAAGTATCGGTGTAAGTACGGTTTTATATATGATAATAATTCAGACGGGTATCTTGGGATAGCCACAGAAAAGAGGGACAACGATCTATAAATATTTGACATACAAATGAAAATGTGTTATAATACGAATCAGGGCACTTAACATTGTCAACTGCAAAAAAATTACGGAGGAGAAACAGAATGTTAGGAAATTTTACTTATTGTAACCCCACAAAGCTTTATTTCGGTACCGATGCATTAGACGGTCTTAATGAAGAGCTTCCCAAATACGGCAAGAACATATTGCTCGTATACGGCGGCGGCTCCATAAAGAAAAACGGCATTTACGACAGGGTAATGGAAATTCTCAAAGCCAACGGAAAGACGGTTTTCGAAGACGCGGGCGTTATGCCCAATCCTTCAACCGAAAAGCTGTATGAAGGAATAAAGAGAGCAAGAGATTCAAAAGCCGACCTCATTCTTGCCGTCGGTGGCGGTTCGGTATGCGACTACGCAAAAGCCGTTTCGGTTTCGGTCAACTGTGACGAGGACGCGTGGGATAAGTATTTTATAAGATTTGACGAACCCGATTGCGAAATAGTTCCCGTCGGCTGCGTTTTGACCATGGTCGGCACGGGAAGCGAAATGAATGGCGGATCGGTCATCACAAACCATAAGCAAAAGCTCAAGATTGGACACGTTTTCGGTGAGAAGGTATTCCCGAAATTCTCGATACTCAACCCCGAATTTACCTATACTCTGCCGAAATATCAAATGGTTTCGGGTATTTACGATATTATGTCGCATATTCTTGAGCAGTATTTCTCGGGAAACGACGACAACACGAGCGACTATATTATGGAAGGGCTGTTGCGCTCGCTTATTCACAGCACGAATATTGCAGTGAAGAACCCCACCGATTACGAGGCGCGAAGCAATATTATTTGGACGGCAACATGGGCGCTGAATACCTTGGTGGCAAAGGGAAAGACTACCGACTGGATGGTACATATGTTCGGTCAGGCGGTTGCGGCTTATACCGATGCCACGCACGGAATGACGCTTGCCGCCGTCACCATGCCATACTACCGTCATATTCTCCCATACGGGACGGCTAAATTCGCTCGCTATGCAGTAAACGTCTGGGATGTAGACCCGAGCGGAAAGACCGAAAATCAGGTCGCGTGCGAGGGCCTTGCAGAGATGGAAAAATGGATGAAAGACATCGGACTCGTGATGAACATAACAGATCTCGGGGCGACCGAAGAAATGCTTGACGGTATTGCAAAGAGCGTTTTTGTTAAGAACGGCGGATACAAAATTTTAAGCGAGAGCGACATTCGCGAGGTACTTAAAGCAAGCCTTTGATAAAGACATTGGAAATGTCGAAATGAAAAAGTTTACAATAGTTTTCACGCTTTCAATACTCTGCTTTCATTTTTCGTGGCATGGTTTTTCGGAGAGTGTCATCCTGATCATTCTATAGGATAAAGATCCCACTTGTGGAGAATTCGATATTTATGGAAAAAACAAATGTAATGCGTATATTGTCGCAAAAGAAAATCGAATATAAGGCACACAGTTATGCAGGGACATATGCAATAAGCGGAATGGAAGTGGCAGATGTGCTTCACGAAGATCCCGCGCAGGTATTTAAAACGCTTGTTGCTGTCGGAGCGTCCAACAAAAATTACGTGTTTATGATTCCGGTGTGCAAAGAGTTGAATTTGAAAAAGGCAGCTCAGGCTGTCGGAGAGAAGAAAATGGAAATGCTCAAGGCTAAGGAACTGTTGCCACTGACCGGATACGTTCACGGCGGTTGCTCTCCAATCGGTATGAAAAAATTGTTTCCAACCGTTATTGACAGCAGCGCCGAAAATCAGACGACCATCTTATTTAGCGGTGGAAAGATCGGATATCAGGTTGAAATGACACTTGACGACCTCAAAAAAGTAATACCCCTTTCACTTTCGGACGTTTGCGATTAAAGCTTTGATATCTGAAATTGATTTTTTAATAAGTTCTCCCATAAAAACAAAAAATCAAGTTAATCATTCGGATGACCTTGATTTTTTGTACGTATTGGTATAATTATTCTCACGGCAAGTCAAAATAAGCTTGAACAAAGGAGAGATCATATGAAAAACTTTTGCCTGATTACGGGTGCATCGGGCGGTATAGGAGCAGAATTTGCCCGGATATTTGCAAAGAACGGACATGACCTTATTCTCGTTGCGCGAAGCAAAGATAAGCTGGAGGCTTTAAAATATGAACTGGAAAACAAATACGCCATAGAGGCAATTGTAATTTCGGCGGATCTTACCTCCGAATCGGATATTGAACAGATGTATAATCACCTGAGAACAGCCGATCTTCGGGTTGATGTTTTGGTAAACAATGCCGGCTTTGGAGATTTGTGCGCATTCCTTGATTCTAACCCGGAACGCCAGAAAAAGCTGATTGAGCTTAACATTTCCGCATTGGTCAGATTAACCTATCTCTTCGGAAACGACATGAAAAAGCGCGGCAGAGGAAGCATTGTAAACATATCCTCGGCGGCGGCGTTTTCTGCAGGTCCTTATATGTCCTTATATTATGCTTCAAAGAGCTTTGTTTTGTCCTTTTCGGAAGCGCTCGCCGAGGAGCTGAAAGGAAGCGGAGTAACGGTTACGGCACTATGTCCGGGACCAACTTCAACCGAGTTTGAAAAAAACGCTCATATGGGAAGATCGGTCATGTTCTCACGCTTTAAGCCTGCTGCTGCAAAAGATGTTGCAGAGGTCGGTTACAGAGCCGCAATGAAAGGAAAGAGCGTAAAATATCACGGTTTTGTCACTCATTCGTTTAGCATGCTGACGAGGTTCTTACCGAGAAGCGCTACACGCCGATTGGCAAAAGGAATGAATCAAAGTAAATCGGAAGCTTAGTCGGTAAAGCATTTGTTTATCGCACTTACCCAACCGATTTTGAAAATCGGCAATATTTACAGCAATTCTTCATCGTATATTGCCCTTATACCTCCGATAAATTTAGGTCGGGTGCGTGCGCAAACTATGTTTGCTTCACCTATTTTATTGACCGTTAACCTTACGGGTACGGCAACTTCTTTTAAATGCATACCTATGAGTGTGTTGCCTATATCTATGCCCGCGTCGGCTTTAACCGACTCTACGACTATTGCATCTTTGAACTCAAAATAGGCGGTGGTGGCAAGCGAGCCACCCGCCTTTTTTTGCGGGACGACATTGACGATATCAGCAAAAGGAAGTGCGCAACGCTCAACTACGATAGCACGGTTAAGATGCTCACAGCACTGTACCGCCATATAAATTTCATTTTCATTCAAAGCGGCATAAATTCCGTCAAAAATTTCTTTGGCTGTGTCCGTGTTGGAATTAGTGCCTATTTTTGAGCCAAGCACCTCGCTGGTTGAACAGCCTACTACAAAAATATTTCCCTTTTTAAGCTTTGCAACCTTTATAAGTTCTGATACTGCATTATAGCATTGAGTTTTTATATCCATATTGAACCTCGCTTATATAATAAATCTCCTTGTATTTGTGATGATCTTTCATACTTTCTCCTTTTCCGTCGTGATCCATTGCAAGTTTAAAGAGTCACTATGAGCAATCAAATATATAAACAAAGAGCGCATACCTTTCTTGGCAGAGAAAAATATGCTCTCTTTTCTTGTTTAAAAGAATGGCAACAAGCGACTCCGATTTAAAGGTGTTTCAAAAAGTCGCTATCCTGTCAATCGCCATCATGCTCCTCATTTACAAGCGTAAATCGTTTATACACCTTACCGTCACGCTCAACGGTTTCATTCCACATAGATGCAGGACGCACCCATAATCCGCCTTCACCGTAAAGCGCTCTATAAATCACCATATCCTCAAGTGTTTCAGAGTTCTTTGCTATACAAATAACATCGTACTCATTCCCCTTGAAATGTCTGTAACGCCCTTTCTTTATTTCCTGCATACAGTTTTCCTGCCTAATTATTGCTCTTATATCGCGCTTTTCTCCGATTCCTCGTTGCGCACACGCTCGGTAGCAAAATGTTATCCCACGAGTTCTTTACAGCTTTACATCACTGCTTTATAAGGGCGGAAACACATCGACCGGCTCCGGCTGGCGGTATGATACAAGCGCGGAATGATTTTTCATTATATCTTTCGCACTGAGCGGAGCTTTTCTTACAATACTGTTTGTACTTCCACGACCCAGCTCATATATCACCGGTCCCTCATACCCTGCATGATCAAGCGCCTCCATCAGCTGCTTCCAATCTATTTTTCCCTCCCCCGGCAAGAGATGACGCTCATCTATAAAATCGTAATCCGAAAAATGAGTGGTTATTATTCTCTTGCCGACAGAAGCGATAAAATCCGGATTGTCCTGTACCGTCAGATGATTGGTATCAAAAGCAACACCTATGTTGTCGCTTACTGACAGTATTTCTGCTATCTCATCACTGCAATGACCGATACAGGTTCTCGGAAGGTCCTCTACCGCCACCTTCACGCCAAGACTTTCTGCATAATCCGCTATTTCACGGAAGCTTTTTTTGGCGGATTCAAGGCGCTTTTGTCGTTCTTCCGTGATCGGCTCCCCGCTTGCGTGTATTACCGCTATTTCAATACCTGCATCCGCCGCACATCTGATATATCCGCAGAATTTTGAGACAGTATATCTTCTCTTCTCTTCATCTATAAACGATGGATCGACCATATCAAACGGAGCAAACGGAATATGAAACGACCACAGCTTCACACCGCTTTCCTCAGCAAGCCTTTTTGCTCTGAGGAAATCCACTCTGTCGCTCGCCTCACAGCTGCCAAACGATATCTCAAGCAGCTTTATCCCTGCATCAGCACATTCCCTGAATATATCCTCATCGAGAGAACCGAAAAATGACGATGAAATACCCGGCGTCCACTTTTTATTCATGTTTTATTATTTTAACCAACCTTTCAGCATATAAAATCAGTGTCTGTTTGTTTAAAAGAACGAAATGCCCAACGCCTTGCGGATAAATCAGTCCCGTGAAAATTATTCTACGCCGATTTCCGTGTAATTATAGACGACTGTTACGTATTCACCAATACCAGAATCCCATTTGAACAAGGAAGCAGCTATCAATTCGCCGCTTTCGGAATGGGTATATGTGGTTGGATTCGTATCGGACGTATGTACCCATTCCTGCTTATCGTTATCCCAGTAGGATTCTATCACAGTTACAGCTATTTCAGTTATTCGACCATACATATCACGAGTAAAGGTATAATCCCTTCCGGAACCTTCTTCGCTATCGAGATCCGAATATGAGATCATCCTTCCGTCAGCATCGTATGAATATTTCAAATCATTTGATCCAATTTCCGTTCGTTTTATCAGTCGGTTGTTTTCATCGAAGATCCATTGATATGTGTACGGAGTCCTTTCTTCTCCTTCATAGACATAAACTTCACTTATCATTAGCCCATTGTCGTCGTAAGTATAGCGATATCCGTAACCATTCCCATCTATCTCGCTCGTGCACATATTATCCGCATTGTACGTATATGTAACGTGGTACTCGGTTTCGATCTGTCCGTCCGTTCCGTAGTATTTCATTATTTCACGAATGCAATTTCCTCTTTCATCGTATTCGTATTGTTCTGTTTGATCGATAAGCTTGTTGTCACCGTCTTTATTGAAATCAACCGCTTTGATAAGCTTGCCTCCGTCATCGTATGTCAATTCAGTATAAGTCTTTATTTCATATTCTTCGACTCTGACATATTCAGAATCATAAGCTATAAGTCTTCCCGAATCATCGTAACGGCTGATGCACTCTTGAATATACTCCGGTACTCCGTCTTCATCATAAAACGACAACTTAGCGGTCAAAACATGACCGTCGGCATCGTATGTAAGATTTGCATCATACTCCAACTTGTTTTCACGAATATATTTATATGTGGTGGGAAGGGTATCGCTGCCGGAATAGCTAAACTCCATTACAGATGAGGAATCTCTTGAAAGATTAAACACGGTACAGCGTATCATTCTGCCGTATTCATCATATGCGTATGTAGCGACCTCGTAATCCTCGATAATACGAACAAGCTGACCGCTCTCGTTGAAACTGTATTGGGTAAGAGCTCCCGTAGCTTCATAAGCGTTTATCTGTGCTATATTCTTGTTTTCACTATATAAAATTGCGATCGATCTGCCTGTTTCTACCTTGATCTTCGCATCGGCACGGTATTCGACGCCGTATCCATAGCGAGACGATTCGTCGTAGGTAAACTCGTAATATCGATAACCTTCACGAGTAATTGACGAGATCAAACCGTCGTCGTTGTAGGCTATTGAAAATTTAAGTTCTCTGTCATCGTAAGATTCCCGTTCGCCATAAATTGCGTCGTCAAAGTATACGGCGACAGGGAGACCGTCTTTATTTTGCTGAACTAAATATATGACATCGTCACCAACGCCGGTATAGAACACCGAATATCCCGACTTATCTTCTTCATCGGGAACATATCCTACAGTCTCTGTTTTGGTCTTTCCGCAAACCGTACATGTAAAGATCTTTACGCCGTCTGCTTCTGCTGTTGCTTCGGTCGTAATCACGCCATCGTCCCAGGTATGTTCAGCCTTGTCCGAAACGGCCGTGCAATCTTCACCTTCGCAAGCGTGCCAATGGTACGTATCATCATACTCCCATTCTGTTTTGTAGACGTGCTCATGACTTACTTGGTTAGTTTCTTTGTCACTTTCTTTGTCACTTTCTTTGTCATTTGCTTGGTTACTGCACGCTGTAAGAATCATACAGAGTGAAAAACACATACATACTGCCACTAAAATTGCAATCAGCTTTTTCATAAACTTTCCCTTTCTGAATTTTGTATTTTCGGCACAAACATTTTTGTGCATTGTGCTCATTCGCTTTCTTCTATAGCTACTATACCTTAAATATTATAGCACTTGTACTCCGATTTGTAAATAGAAACCGAAGATTTTATAATACTTTAAGCAAAAAAAGGTTCTATAATAAATCTTGTGGGTAATCCAACATTTATTATAGAACCAAAGTCAGACGTTTTTGGGAGAGTATATCTCACGCAGTTTTTTCGGTTAAATTTGTTGCATAAACAGATAATACATAATTGTCGAAACGATCAAGAATATCGCTCCGCAGAGTATCAGGAACAAAAACGGGAGTTTTTTTCCTTGACGCCTCTGCCTGTAATCATAGTAGGTATCATATTTCCTGGCGTGGTCCTTTTTGAACATACTGAAGAATGAGCTTACGGCATATGTCAAACCGTCAAACACACCCTCGTTGAAACATGAGAACACAAGAAGCCCTGCGCATACCAGCAACACTCCTACAACGAAGAAAGAGTCTGTCAATATATAATATATATCTAAAAACGCTGTCTTTGAAAACAGGTCTTTTGACAGCATTATCAGGAATGATACGACGCATCCCGAGAAAAATGCAACTAAATATTTCGTAAACCTTTTCATTTTGCGGACTCGTTATACTCTGCAAGGTATTTTTCGTATTCCTCTGTGTTACAGAGAACAAAATGTCCGGGATATACCTCTCTCATTGTAGGTCCCTCCTCTGCATAGTTATGGTCGAGTACGGGATTATACACGATCCTCTTTCTTGACTTCTCGGTGATCGGGTCGGGAAGAGGGATCGCAGACAGAAGCGAACGGGTGTAAGGATGGAACGGGTGCGCGAACAGCTCATCACTGGTTCCAAGCTCAACGATCTTTCCGAAATACATAACTGCAATTCTGTTGGAAAAATACTTTACTACCGCCAAGTCATGCGCGATAAACATAATGGTAAGTCCCATCTTCGCGCTGAGCTCATTGAGAAGGTTGATGACCTGCGCCTGAATCGACACGTCAAGAGCCGAGATAGGCTCGTCTGCGATAATAAGCTCGGGATTCATGATGACCGCACGGGCAATACCTATACGCTGACGCTGACCGCCGGAGAACTCGTGAGGATAACGCGATGCGTGCTCCTGAACGAGTCCGACCGTCTCAAGTATCTTATAAACCTGTTCGTCTATATATTTCTTATCTTTAACTCCCCTTATGATAAGTCCTTCCGCAATAATATCGCGCACAGTCATACGAGGGTCAAGAGAAGCAATGGGGTCCTGAAAGATCATCTGAATCTCGCTTGTGAGCCGGTTTTTGCCCTTTGAACGCGACCACTTGTTGTGATCACGTACGGCAGATTTTATCTCAGCGCGATTTTCTGCGATTATCTTGTCAAGTTCATCTTTTGTGATCTTGCCGTTTTTGAAATCCTTGCGAGCCTGCGACATCGCGTCCTTATATGAACGTGTTCCCGCGCAAATGCGCTCACCCTTATAATATACCGAACCGCCGGTAATATCGTAAAGACGAATTATTGACCGACCCGTTGTGGTCTTTCCGCATCCGGATTCTCCGACGAGACCGAATACTTCACCCTTATAAATATCAAAGCTTACCTTATCGACTGCCTTAAACTCACGCCTGCCCGCCTTGAAATACTGCTGGAGATCTCTGACACTTAATAAAACTTCTTTTTCCATATTACTGTCTCTCCTTCTTCATGCGTTCGATACGTGCCTTAATAAGTTGAGGCATCTCAACCTTTGGTGCGTTGGGGTGGAGCAACCATGTTGCGGCATAGTGTGTATCGGTAATCTCAAAGAGCGGAGGCTCAAGCTCGAAATCTATCTCAAGAGCATATTTGTTTCTCGCCGCAAACGCATCTCCCTTGGGAGGATAGATCATGTTCGGGGGTGTTCCGGGGATAGACTCAAGTTTCTCTGTCGTCTCAAGGTCAGGCATGGACGACAGGAGTGCCCATGTGTATGGATGAGCGGGCTCGTAGAATATCTCCTCAGACGTTCCATACTCAACTATCTTACCTGCATACATAACGGCAATTCTGTCCGCCATATTTGCAACAACTCCCATGTTGTGAGTGATGAATATAACAGAAAGATTTCTCTTTCTCTTAATATCGTTGATAAGCTCAAGTATCTGCGCCTGAATGGTAACGTCAAGAGCGGTTGTAGGCTCGTCGCAGATAAGGATATCGGGGTTAGCCGAAAGCGCGATGGCAATAACTATTCTCTGTCTCATACCGCCGGAAAACTCGAACGGATACTGACTGAATCTTGTTGCAGGCTCGGGAATTCCAACTTCCTTGAGAAGCTTAATTGCGTTAGCCTTCGCGATCCTCTTGTTCATCTTAACGACAAATCTGGACGCCTGCTCCTTGAGGTAATCTATTATCTCAACTACATGAGCATTACTGTCGAAGGTTGCATCGCTTGTAATATCCGACTTGTAATGGTTATAAAGATTTTCGATTATCTTGCAGATATTCTCTCTTTGAAGATCAAGGTCAACCACAACCTGAGGAGTGAGAACCCAATCGGGTTGCTGACCCTTTTTGATTATCGCATCGTATTTCTTCTTATTCTTGAGATATTTCTTCTCTTCTATGGGGTTGTTCTTGACTCCGTTGAAATAACCGTCGATGGCACTTTCAAGTGCGGAATGGAAAACGTACTCCGAGCTTTCTTTCTTGACTTTAAGTCTGTCAATAGCTTTGGAGACCTCAGATGAAAGCGTCTTAAGATATTGCACGGACTTTTTCCGTTCAATCTTTTCAGCCGCTCTGAAGTATTCAAGAGCAGCCTCAAGCCCGGGCATACATTTCTTCTTCAGCGCAATGGAATTGTTATGAGAATACGCAACTCCTACCTCTGCCGTTGCGATGAAATCGAGCATGAAGTTATCGTCAAGGAACTCTCGTGTCATCTTGTTCATTTCCGCTACGCTCATGGCTGTGAGATCCGCACCGGGATTTGACATGATGTAGTATCCGAGAGTAAAGAAGTTGGGGCGCTCTTTTGCAATGGCATCCTTAACTATCTTGTTCATCTCTTCGAGAACCGTAGCAGTGGCATTGCAGTCAAGCTTATTTCCCTGTGCTATCAGCACGGAAAGCCTGTTTGCACAATCAAGCGTCTGCATATTCTCAACTATAACATACTGATTATAGGAAAGATTAAAATTCTTGAAAATTCGCTTGAGATCGGCATTTGAATTCAGCTTTTTCTTCTTTTCAAGCATCAAAAGCACGTTTTCAATGTCCATCTCTGCCTGAACGGCGTTTTCGTACGCCTCGTTGAATTCGCGCTCTATCTTAGTTGCGGCAATGCAGAAAGAGTTGAACTTCTTAAGCTTTTCGCCAACTGCAGCACTGTTATCAACACCTGCCGCGGAGTTTGCCGCATTGATGTTGTTTCCGAGACGCTTGAGCATCGAATTGAAAGATCCTCTCGCGTTCCTTTTACCTGTTTTTGCCTTAAGGATCATCGCCTCCGTCAACTGCTGACCGACACGCATGATCGGATTAAGGCTGGACATGGGGTCCTGGAAGATCATCGCGATCTTATCTCCGCGAAGCTTGTGGAAATCGTCCTCGGAAATCTTCAAAAGATCCTGTCCGTCATAGAGTATCTCGCCGCCCTCTACTATCGAGTTTCCTGCCAGAATACCCATGATCGCTTTACTTGTCACGCTTTTTCCCGAGCCGGACTCGCCGACTATGGCAAGCGTTTCTCCCTTGTAAAGGTCAAAGGATATATTTCTTACTGCCTTGAGTATTCCGCCTTGTGTACGGAAAGAGATCTGCAGATTTTTTACTTCTAACTTTTTATCCATAAAAATTCACCAATCCTTTCCTTATTATTCTGTTCCTCTGAGCGAGGGGTTGAACGCATCACGAAGTCCGTTTCCGAACAGATTGAAGCTGAGCATCAAAAGGCTGATGAATATCGCCGGGAAGAGTATCATATGAGGATATGTGAACAGATAGTTCTGTCCCGTTGCGAGAAGTGTACCTACGCTGGTCATTCCGCCTGTGTTGAGGTTGATGATTCCGAGGTAGGAAAGGCTTGTCTCGGAGAAGATAACTCCGGGGATAACAAGAACGCTGCTCGTTATGAGAGTACCTATCGCATTTGGGAAGATATGCTTGAACATAATCCTTCTGTCACCGGCTCCAAGCGTTCTCGCAACCAAAACGTATTCCTGATTCTTAAAGCGATAGAACTGCATTCTCGTTCTGCCCGCCATTCCGGTCCATCCGGTCAGGAAGAACGCGATAAACAGTATCAGCACCTGGGATACCGAGAAGTGATACTTCAACAGTGTTATTACTATCATAAACGGTATTGATGCCAAAAGGTCAACGATCCTCTCCATTATAAGGTCGGTCTTTCCACCGTAGTAACCCTCGATAGCACCGTAGATAGCACCCACGAAGAGGTTGACCGATGCAACAACGATAGCGAGTATGAACGAGAATCTTGCGCCGCTTGCAAGGCAGGTAAACAGATCCTTACCCGCGTGTGTTGTACCGAAGATAAAGCAAGGCTCCTTTATGCCCCGGTCCTGATGTATATACGCATAGTATTCCTTGTAGTCAACGCGGACATTCCACATTCCGCCTGCCTTCGGCTCTGCATAGTTATAGAGCCTGTTTCCGTCCTCATCCTTTTCGTAGACAGTACTCGTGTAGTTATCGGTTCCGTCGTACTTCTGATAGATCGGAATGAAATCTCCGTTATCGTCATATCTTATCTCGGTCTTACCGCCCTTACCCTTCTTGGTAAGAAACCAAATATTCGCGTTTGTGTTATCCTGCTGAGCCTCGGGACGCTTGCTCGGTATTGTGATAGGATAGATCACCTGAATACCCGTTTCGTCCTGATACCTTTGCAACGCCTCATATTGCTCTGTTGAAAGGAGTTCAAACTTCACGCCGACAGCATTGTATGTATCGAGTCTGAAATTGTAGAGCGTGCTGGTCTTACCCATATATACCTGCTCTGTCTTTACAGGCTCCGTCATGATGACCTCACGGCCCGTCTCTTCCTGGATCGCTCTGTAAAGGTCATATGTCAGCTGATTTACTTCCTTTTCCTGACCGCCGTCCCAGAAATGTATGCCCAGATTGCGGAAAATCGGATTTTTCGGAAGGACGAACGCATAGTTTGCGTCCTCATAAGCAACGTCATAAGGAGAAAATATAGGTGCAATGATAGCAAAAAGCATCAATATCAAGATTATGACTGCCGCCAAGATCGATGCTTTGTTTCTTGCAAAACGGTTGAGAGCATCTCTGAAGTATGATACGGGCTTCGTTTCAAGTTTTGTATCATGTAAATTGTTTTCGGTTGAATGAAAAACAAATTTTTCACTTGAGATCTGATAATCTTGTGCCTTCATTACTTCGCCCCCATTCTTATTCTCGGATCAATGAATCCGTATGAAAGGTCAATAACGAGACCCGCTGCAAGTCCAACGAGCAAATAGAAGCCCGAAAGCATCATAAAGAAGTCGTAGTCCTGACTGTTGATGGCGTTCAGATAAAGTCCGCCGACACCCGGGATTCCGAATATCTTTTCGATAACGAGAGATCCCGAAAGAACGCTGACAAACTCGCCGACGATGGACGGGAATATCGGTACCATCGCATTTCTGAGCGCGTGTCTTACGGTAGCCTGAGACTTTGTAAGTCCCTTTGTTCTTGCCAAAAGCATAAACTCACTTGTCAATACCTCGGTAAGCTCCGCACGTGTGAAACGTGTATAACCCGCGATCGAACCGAAAGACAGCGAGAGTACCGCAGGTACCATTGACATGAACATTTCTTTGTTGAAATACAAAGGCCAGTTAAAGGTTCCCGAGATATACTGAAATCCTTTGTCGGGATATGCGGCAACAACGTCGGGCAGTGACAGCATCTGCAGCGGAAATGCCTGACCTTTAAAGCATATCGTATACAAAAGTAAAGAGGCATAGACAAAGGACGGTACAGAAATGACTATCATAACTGCCGTACTGATAACATGGTCCTGCCATTTATTCTTTTTAAGAGCCGCAAAGATACCCAAAGCAATTCCTATAGGAACCGCAAGGAGCGACGAATAGACATTTATCAATATCGTAGGAGGGAGCTTTTCAACAAAGATGTCAACAACGGCTCGTCCGCGGTATTCGGGCATTCTGAAGCCGATACCGAAGTCACCGTCTATGAAGATCCTCCTCATGTATTGAATAAACTGACTCGATATGGGAGCATTTACATAAGCTCCGGTCTCGGTTTTGATAATGTATCCTCTTGACTCGAGCTGAGCGAGAATCTTTGATGTGTCCTGACCGAAACCGACCGATGTATCGATAGGCAGAAGTTTAATCAGAACAAAGCATGTTACAAAAATTATCGTAAAAGTCATGATCATAAGACCTATTCTTTTACAGACATATTTGAACATATACATGTTTATTGTCTCCTTTCGCTTTTTTAACTGCGACCGACACTTCCCAAACAGACAACAACAACTTGTTGGGACCCATCGGTCGCAGTTAAACCGACAATGAGGGATAGTAATAATACTATCCCTCATGTCACTAATTATAACCGTTAGTATTATAATGTATAATATATTTACGGTTTAGTTCTTGTAGTTCAACTCGCCGCCTTCTGCAGCAACCGCTGCTGCCCATCCGGCATCATCGTAGTTGTATGTCATATAGCGGATTCCGCCGTAACCCATGAAGGTGTTGTACTCGTATGTGATGTAGTCAACCTTGTAGGAGATAAGAGAAGCGGCGAAGTTGTTGTAAAGCGGTACTGTGTAGTATACGCCGAGAACCTGCTCTTCAAGAGCTGCTATGAGCTGGAGTCTCTGCTCGTTTTCAAGAGCAGTTGCGCTCCAGTCGTACTTAGCGCCAGCTGCACCGTTCAAGCAGTTATACCAATCCATAAGAGACATAGTCTCTGTAATATCAGCACCGTCCTCGCCGACGCCCTTCATTGTGAAGGTCATCGTTACGGAGCTTGTATCCCAAGCTTTGGAATACATATAGCTGGGGCTGAGGTAAGCAAGGAGGAAGTAACCGGGATCCCAAGCTGCGCCTGTCCAACCGCCCATACATACGTCATATGCGCCGGCGCGGAAGTCATTAGCCCATGCATCAGCATACTCCTTAGCCTCTGTCTCAAGTCTGCCTTCAAGAGGAGTATCCTTAACAAGCTCTACCCAAGCGTTCGAGATGTAGTCAAATCTTCTCTGGACTGTCTCAGTGATCTCACCCGTTCCCATTGTGAGAACGACCTTATCGGTAGCATTGATATCACCTGCTTCGAGAGCCTCAGCGTATGCCTTCCTTACAAGCTCTTTTGCAGCTGCGAGATCATAACCTGTGATCGCTTCAACTGCGGCATCAAGTGAAGGATACTTTGTATAGTCTACGTTGTAGATGTTGCAAAGAACCTTCTTAGCGTCGTCGGACTGTCTGTATGCCTTACCGTTTTCAACATCATAGTAGTGCATGGAGTTGAAGAGTCCGAAGCCTGCGAGAGAGGATGTGGTTGTCTTATTTGCAAAGTCTGCTCTGTTGATAGCGAGCGAGAGTGCCTTTCTGAAATCGGTGTAAGCGAGAATGGACTTGTTAACGCCCTCGGTCTCACGAGCCTTGAGCTGTTCAACATCAGACTGAAGCTGCAGAGATGCTACGAAGTCATCAGGTGTGAAGTAAGCCTGCTCACTTCCCTTGTAGTCGTCAGCGACGGAAACATCGATACCGATGTTGTCGATCTTACCTGCCAGGAACATTGTCCAAGCGGAATTCCACTCAGCAACGGTGTCGCATACGATCTTATCTGTCTGATACTGACCGAAGTTCTCTTCAAGATAGTAGCCGTACCAGTTCTCGTTTCTGACGAGTGTGTACTGCTTACCTGCCTGGAAGGACTCGAGCTTATAGGGACCCCAGCTTGCAGTAGAATCCACACCGGAGTTGTATGTAGATGTCCAAAGAGTTGTTCCCTCGGAAGGAGCTACCTTGTTAGCCTCATACTTTTCCTTGTGAACAAGAGGAAGAGAGGACATATTGTAAGCTGCCTGGTAGGAAAGGCTTCCGTCATCCTTAAGGAGAGGAAGGGACTTGTCGAGAACGAGAACGATCTCATATTCGTTATCGCCTACGAAAATACCTACATCTTCCCACTTTGTCTCTGCATATGTGAAAGAATATACGATGTAGTTGGGAATGTCGTCATCGGTTTCGCCCCAATTGGTATTAGTTGTGGTAACAGAAGAGAGCATAGCCAACGTATCATCGGTTATGGCAACGAGACCGTTATCGTCCGCAAGAGCCAAGAGCTCTTCCCAACGCTCCATTCCGAAGCTTGACTCACCGTATTTGTCAACATAGGCCTTAAGAGTTTTGCCGCCTAACCAGTCAAGAGGATAGTTAACAGCAATATAAACAGCCGCTCCATCGGGCTGAGTATAGACGCCGTCCTCTCCCTTAACGAGGTCAGCAACCGAATACAAACCTGTTATACCGTTGTCATTGATCAAGGTCTGACCCTGCTTCACATAGTTTTCAGCATTGTGAATAATAGTTGCACCTACATAGAAGGAGTCTGCACGGTAGTTCTGGAAATCAGGGTCGAGCTGCTGCTTCATTGTGTAGACAAAGTCCTCAGCCTTGATGGGTGTGCCGTCATCCCACTTAAGGTCGGAACGGAGAGTGATCTTCCATGCATAAGCCTTTCCGTCTGCAGGAATGCCCCACTTTTCATCTACAAGTGCGGATACATCCTCAAGCTTTGTAGCTGCCGCATACTCTACTACGAAGTCACCGGGGATGATATCGCCGAACTCATCATATGCAAAGTTGTAAGTGAAGAAAGAGCTTCCAAGGTAATTCATGATCTGAGTATCATTGTTATCCTGGTAGGTGAGCTCATTCCAGTTAGAAGGAGATTGCGCTGTGTAAATATTATAGGTATAGTCACCGTCGGTGAAGATCGGGTTTGTCTTTTTATCTTCCTCGTTATCACCGTTATTACCCTTATCCGTTGCGTCGGTAACCGAAGGGTTGGTCGATGGACCTTCGCCGCCCTGGGAATTGTTGCTGCAAGATGCGAGGGTTGCAACACAGGATGCGAGCATAAGCACTGCAAGCACGAGCGACAATACCTTTCTGAAGTTGATAGACATATTTTTGTCCCCCATTCAATAATTTTTCCTCAATGTTTTGAGAAAATTAAATTTCAAGTCAAGAAATGACGTGGCTAACGGCAACGCCACCGGCTCATTGCTCAACTGTTAATTAACATTTTATCACTCTTTATACTCTTTGTCAATAGGTTTTAGATTTTTTATTGAAAAATTCATATTTTTTGACTTTTACCGCTAATTTATTACCTTTGACGCCAAAAACTGCAAGTTTTTTTATTTTTATTGCATTTTATAAATTACAAAAGCCCCAACTTCTGACACCGGATCATAAGGGTCAAAAGTCGGGACCGTTCACTATTGTAATTCTTTCAGATACGACATAAAGTTTTGTTTGTTCTCCAAGGCAGTCGTTGTCGGTCTGCCCAGATCATCTCTTGCCCCGATCGAACACTTTACTTCGATCAGGCTGAGCTCTTTTCTTTTCTTCGCCTCTTCAAGCGCCGCATCCAGAGCCTCAAACGTGTCGACCGATACAGCATTGGGATATCCGCACGCCTTTGCAATACCAACCAAATCGATCTCGGAAGCAACGGTAGGCATACCTCCGACTGTTTCGTGCGCGCCGTTGTTAATGACGATATGAACCATATTTTTCGGCGAATTGGCTCCGATAAGTGCCATCGCCCCCATATGCATCAACACTGCGCCGTCCCCGTCAACACACCATATCTTCTGATTTGGTTTATTGATAGCTACGCCAAGAGCAATCGATGAGGCATGACCCATAGATCCGACAGTCAAAAAGTCATATTTGTGGCTTTGTCCGTTTGCAACTCTGGTTTCAAACAATTCTCTGCTGGCTTTTCCCGTGGTAGAGACGATCGGATCTGTTCCGGTTGCTTTGACAATATGACGGATGATATCCTCTCTTACCATATTGTTGTCGTTCTTGTACTCCGCCTTGGCATCGGTGGAAAGAGCGCCCTTTCTGATAACAAACGCAACATCCTTACCCACATCCAGCACAGCTCGGAATCTTTCCATAGCAGTTGCGATCTCATCGTCGGTAGTCTCTTTACCGATAATGAAGCTCTCGATCTCCATATCATCAAGAAGCTTGACCGTCACTTCCCCCTGATAGATGTGCTGAGGTTCATCGTGCAAGCCGGGCTCTCCCCTCCATCCAATGATAAATACTGTTGGAATAGCATACACCTTGTCGTTCAGAAGCGAAGCAACAGGATTGATGATGTTACCTTCGCCGCTGTTCTGCATATAAACTACAGGAATCTTTCCCGTCGCCAGATGATAACCCGCGGCAAGAGCGGCACAGTTACCCTCGTTTGCCGCAATTACATGATGCTTCGGATCGATACCGTAAGTTGCCATTAAATGATTGATCAGAGGCTTTAATTGGGAATCCGGAACTCCCGTGTAAAAATCCGAGCCTATAATTTCCAATAATTTATCAACTTTCACTTATTTAACCTCGCACATACTTCTTCAAGTTCTGCCACCGTGTCGATCTCCACGATCTGGCTGTGTTCGACCGGATGAACGGTCAGCTGAAATTCGGCGATATGCTTGTTCACCACATCATCCCAAAACAAAGCTTCGTATCCCGATTTTCCGTATTCTTCCACTATACAGTTATAGAGCGTTTTCGCATCTTCAGCTTTGAAAAAAGACAGTCCTGTCATGTTGTATCTGTCGTCACCGATTTTTCCGATGCGCGTGATGATTCCCTCTTCGTCCTGATCAAAGACCCAGTCGTCAGAGTGACCCGTGACCATCTTGCCGTAGTAACAGGAGCTTTCAAAATCGGCTTGGAAAATTGCATCGTCGGAAACATAGAGATCGGCTTCACAGATAAAGCAATCGCCCTTCAGCAATGTATCACGCGCCGCATATACGGATGAGATATTATTGACTGTCTCGAATACCTCGTTTTTTACGATAGATACATTCCCGTATTTCTCAGAAAGATATCCAAACTGTTCACCCAAATATCCGACTACGACTACAATATTGTCCACGCCTCTTTTTTGAAGTCCGTCGATAACCGTCTCGATCATCGGTTTGCCATTTACTTTTACAAGCGGTTTCGGCGTTGTATTTGTAATCGGGCGCATCCTGGTTCCCATTCCCGAAGCCATAAGAATTGCGTTTTCCATTATTTTCTCCCCCAAAGAATTATAATTCATCGATCAACGTGATGATATTTTTGATAGGCATCAGTCGGTCATCGACCTCTTTTGCTCTATGATGTTTCAAAATATCCTCTGCCGTTTTCTGCATTGCGGGGAACGCGCTTCTTGTGAGCTGGTTGGCATAGATCACAATATTTACACCGTGCTCAGCCAATTCTTCTTCTGTAATCGTGTTGAATGAAGAAGGAACGACCACGATGGGAGTTGTTTTATCGATCTCCCTGAACTTATCGCAAAATTCGAGGATCTCCGCCGGATCTTTCTTTCGGCTGTGGATCATGATTGCGTCAGCTCCCGCCTTTACAAATGCAAAGGCTCTCGCAAGGGCATCATCCATTCCTTTTTCAAGAATAAGACTTTCGATCCTCGCGATAATCATAAAATCATCGGTAAGCTGTGCTGCTTTACCGGCGGCAATCTTTTCACTGAAGCTTTCGATGCTATCCTGTGTCTGCTCAACTTCCGTACCGAACAGAGAATTCTTCTTAAGACCTGTCTTGTCCTCAATAATAATTGCCGATACGCCCATCTTTTCAAGAGTTCTCACCGTATATACAAAGTGCGCTGTCAATCCGCCTGTGTCTCCGTCAAAGATAATAGGCTTTGTGGTAACCTCCGTAACGTCGTCGATCGTTCTGAATCTGCTTGTCATATCAACAAGCTCGATATCCGGCTTACCCTTTGCGGTAGAATCACAAAGAGAACTTATCCACATTGCATCAAACTGATCCAGCTCACCGCCGTCACGTTCGACGACCGTCTTTTCTGCAATCAAACCGGTAAGACCGCTGTGAACTTCAATCGCTTTTACAATAGGACGAATTTGAATAAGCTGTTTAAGTCTCTTGCGGCGATACTCGGGCATTGCGAGCTTCTCTCTCAACTGCCTGTCGATCTTTTTAACTTCCGGATTATAGGTATATCCAACTTCGATGAGCTCTCCGCCGTAGGATGCCAAACACTTTAAAACATTTTCTCTGATGGCAGATTCAGGTCCCTCTCTCCAGTTGTCACCGTGCACTACATAATCGGGATGAATACTTTCGATGATCTCATCATACATCATACTGTTCTGAACGACGACCTCATCGACGCCTTCAAGTCCTTCGTAAAGCTTGATACGCTCCTCGAGCGAGATGGTCGAGAACTTATTATATTTAATAAGTGCGGCATCGGAAAGCGCGCCGACTACAACACGGCCGTATTTGTGCGCCTGCTCAATAATATTCAGATGTCCTGCGTGGATTATATCAGTACAAAAGCATGTGTAAACCGTTTTCACTTTTCAATTTCCTCCCGTAAATTACTTTTTATAAACTACCGGCGTGGTAATATTGAATTCGTCAAGCGCTGATTTGAAAGTAACAAAGAAATCTTTTATATCCTGTTCGTCGATGGCACCTAATGCACAAAGTCTGAACGTATTTGCGGTAGATATCTTTCCCGGATAAATTGTAAAGCCGCGTTCATAACAATAATCATGAATCTTCTCAAAATCCCAGTTGGGATCATCAGGATAAACAGCGGAAGATACCAGACCGGCTCTCCATTCGGGTTTAATTACCTGTCTGAAGCCAAGCTCATTCAATCCGTCATTTATCGCATTAAATACTCTTGTATGTCTTGCCCACTTAGCTTCTTCACCTTCTGCCCAGTACTCCTTTAATGCCTGAATCACGGCGTAGATCGTTTGTACCGGCGGAGTAAAATGCATTTCTCCCGTTCTCTCAAAGAAATCATACTGCATGTAGAGATTACAGTAATAAGAACGCTTCGGATAGTTCTTGCTTTCCTCGATGACGGATTTACGTCCTACAACGAAAGACAGTCCCGTAAATGCCATAAGTCCCTTTTGAGCACTTGCCATGCAGAAATCAACATTATCCTCATGAACATTGATAGGTCTCATAGCATACGTAGAGGTTGTATCAACCGTGAAGATCGCACCGTATTTATGCGCTAAAGCTCCGATCTCACGAATCGGATTAAGAATACCGGTGCCTGTCTCATTGTGGGTAGTATGGACCAACCCAATGTCAGGGTTGTTTTTCAGTGTTTCTTCAACCTCATTTAAATCCGGCAGTCGGTCAACGGGAAACCTCAAGTCGATATGGGGCAGTCCGTAATACTGACAAACTTCAACTGCTCTTGTACTGTATGCGCCGTTGTTAATCACGAGAACCTTCTTGCCTTCCGGCAGCAGGCTGTTTATAACAACGTCAATATTGATAGTGCCGCTGCCGCAGAAGAGAACCGACGTATATTCATCCAAATCCCCATGCACGATCTTTACCAGATCTTCTCTGAGTCCTTTCATCAATCCGCCGAATTCCTTTTCTCTTGGGCAAATATCCGGCACGACCTGAGCCATTTTTACTGAATCGGTTGTTGTTGAGGGTCCCGGATTCAACAGAATATTTCTTTTAATGGATTCCATCATCTTTTCCTCCGATAAATAATATTGAACATCGAAAAATCGGTTTTCTGCACTAAACCTTTTGATCCAACATTGAAAAACGAAATATGAGCGGTGTATCGCTTCTCGTACTCCCTTCTTGCGGGAGCGGTTCGGAGGAGCGGTTCACGGCATGTTAACTTTGAGTCCAACTTCACACTTCTTATATTATACCACAAATTGACCGTTTTGTCTATAGGTATTTGGATTTTTGTCCGGAACCCCGGCTTTTATGTGTGATGTGACTACGATTCAGATGAAAATCCGTGCGCGTGCAATTCAGAACAGCTAATTATTCTCTTTGCCTGCTGTTTAGCGATAGAAAAATACTTTTTATAGTAATCACCGTCGGTCTCGCCATGCTTATTTCCGATAAAAACCCATTCACAGTATTCATAGAGCAAAAAACACTCAAGGCTATACCGCCATTCCGTATACGCAATTCCCATATCCTTCAAAAGATTCTCATAGTAATAATCTATGGCGAAGTCTTTGTCTTCTTTGGTCATATAGAATAAAGCATCTTCGTTATCCTCACCGTAAGCAATAAGCCGTGCAAACGACGTGGGATACGGTAATATACCGCCATATTCCCAATCGATCAATACCGCCCTATCCTTTGAGACGATAACATTAAACGGAAGCAGATCGTCATGGCAAAGTGTCACGGGAACACTTCGATACTGTTCAATATACTTTTTATATGCGCGATCCAACTCAGCGTCGTTGAGGTAATCTCCCCGTTTTTCTCGGTCAGGAAGGCTTTTTTCAAATGTATATCCACTATCCGAATATAATTGATTTTGCCATGTTTTTCTTTGTATTGAGATCAAAGAATCTAAAGCAAGAATGAGCTTATCACGGTTGCATTTGCACAGATCCTTGCCTTCAATATATTCCATCAGCAGGTAGGTATCTCCGTTAATTACCTCAGACTGAAAAACAGTAGGTGTATTGCCGTTCAGTGACGACAAGATCGTCCTATATATTTCAGCTTCATATTCCTTCGATTTCTTCAATATGAAATCTCCTCTGTCCGTTGATATCTTCCATACTTGATACGGCAAGCTGTCTTCTTCATGTTTGAATTGTGTAATTACGGCATTATCCGCTGATATGTAATCAAAATGTTGCAATATTTCCTTTGCTTCCGACATCATATTCACCATCCCTATTTTAATTTATCGTTTAGAATTATTCATTTTTCCGGTCAGGACGCGGCTACGGGTTTGACCGAAATGCATCTGCAAAATTCTGAAAAACTTCGCAGTCGAAAATAGCCCCTTGGCGAACCAAGGGGCAGGAGAAATCTCTCGAAATCTCCGTTTTTCTTGCGCTTTAGCGATGTTTTCGTGTCTGCTTCTAAATCAGACACTTATCATGTGATGTGACTGCAATTTGGATGCAAAACCGTGACACTACAGAATAGATGTACGGCTTTTCGCACGAGGGTACACTGATCCCTTGTGATGATGGAAGTTGCACTTGTCCGCTGTCTTTCGGGGCACAACGCCATGTTTGAAAACGAAGCTATGTAGTTTCAAGAGACGAGCGCAACATACGCTCGCCTTTTCGCGTTATAATCAATTATTCAACTTCATCAGTATACCAGTTGTTATTATGATTATCCTTTTGACTTTCAAAATACTCCTCATATCCACTCACTTGCACCGCCGGCACATAGGTCTTTGCGTAGATTGTGTTTCCATTTTCAGATTTACCGATATTCTTATAAAAAGCATAGAAAGGTATTCCTTCCGTGGATTTTCCCGTTTTATTGTCATATCCAAACACGTATTCCATGTCTACAAAGTCGTAACCTTCAAAACTTACTTTGTTTTGAGCTTTCATACACAAAGGACAAGAATGACCTCCGAAAACATACCCGTTATACAACAAAGTCTCTGCCTCACTTATGGATATTTTTTTAGCACTTGCAACAATGGTATATGTTTCGCTAACATTTATTCGATTTTTAAAATAGTGAATACTTGATACCTTTAATATACCATCACTTACAATATCTCCCGAATAATTAGCGAAATTATCGAAGCTGATATATAAATAATCCGATATCGGACGATCGCATAACGAGTTTAGATAATGGGCACTTTCATCATAAAAGTATATAGTTACGCGTTCTGCACCATATTCTGAATACGAACCGAATCTTCGTATAATTTTCGCATCAGAAAAGGATACATTGAAAATGCTGAACAGTTTACTTTTTATAGATTGAATTGACTCTAAGATTTCTTCATCAGAAAGACGTTGATCAATTTGAATTGTTTCTTCTTCTATAACGATCGTCATATCTCCTTTCGACTTGTCTAACCAAAATGAGTTTCTTTCATCATTTTGTGAGAATGACATATGGTAAGAACCGGTATCAAGGAGAGCATAGAGGCCGACGTTACTATAATTACTTCCTTTAATGTTATATTGCGGCACTGAAACACCGAGAGATTCTGCTAAATTTGGAAGAATACTTTCAATTAAGGACTGAAGCTCCGCTTCACTCAATTCATTATTTGTATCCACATACTGATATACGTTAAGGTATTCATCATTCGTCACATCATTGATGTATAAATACTTGCTGTTCGGAACATATATCTTCGTATAAGCATTAGTTGCTGCGCCATCAAGCTTCATTGTGTCAAACAAATCAGCAATTTCCTCTGCCGAATATTGTGCGGTATCCCATGTCGGAACATCGGGCAGATTGTTTTCTTGCAGCATCGGCACAACGATGACCGCACTTAAAATCAAAACAAAGCAAGCTGCGATTGCTCCAAAGCGAAGCCATATGCTCTTTTGCTTTTTGTTCTTCTGTCTGAGCCTATCCTTTTGTTCAACGTATTTTTCAACAAGGTCGGGCTCAAGGCAATCGAGACCTTCGTTCCATTCTTTCTTTTTCATACTGCATAACCCTCACTTTCAAGTTTTTCTTTCATGGCACTTCTGATGGCGGCAAGCTCCTTGTTTACCATTGAACGGCTCAATCCCAAATCGCTTGCAATCGTGTCAATGGGATCGGCTACATAGTACCGACTCATAAATATAAATTGTCTGCGCTCGGAGAGATGGCGAACAAAGTCACTAATGACGTGTCCGAGTCTCTCGGCGTCAAAATCCGCACTGACATCCTCATCACCCGCTACGAAATCTTCAAGCTCGGAGAGAGATACCGTCATTTCAGAAGGTATCACGTTCTGCCGCAATTTGCTATGGTAGCGTTTGATTGAAATTCTTCTTGTGATCGTCGTAAGAAACGCTATTAGCACATTCGGTTTTGCCGGCGGTATTGCATTCCAAGCACCGAGGTATGTATCATTCAAGCATTCCTCGCAGTCAAGTCTATCGTGAACTATGTTGTAAGCGATCGCAAACAGATACTTTTTGTATTTGAAATCGGTTGCCTCAATCGCTTTCTCATCGCGTTCCCAATAAAGCTCAACGATTTTTTCATCGTCCATCGGCACTTTTGCTGGTTGTTTACTTTGAAGTTCCATAACCCGCCTCCTTCCTTGCGTATTGAAAGGTCATTCATAAATAGTAGTACCAAAAAAATTGAAAGTGTGTAATGATTTTTCAAAGTTTTTTATAATTACATCTTTATTCAACCGCTCGCAGGTTCCAATCTGTCAAAAATGCCATTGCATATACGGCTTAGTAAATATATTTTAAACTTTAATGATTTTGAAGGCTTCGGAAAGCGTGTGACGGTTCGAATCCGGCTACATACCGGAAAACCCCGAAATGCATTTACAAAATTCTGAAAAACTTCATAGTCGAAAATAGCCCCTTGGCGAACCAAGGGACCGGATGAATCTCTCGAAATCTCCGTTTTTCGTTTTATTGCTTGTCTTTAGCCGTATTGATGGAGACAATCAAAATTCTTTTCACTTCAACACATCTGTCCAAAATCGTTTTATCGTGATAATATCCACTTTCGATCAAAAGCTCAAGCCAATATTCGGTTTCGGAGCATTCCTTTAAGGCAATATGTAATTTCGCCACAAAGTCCGCCTTGCCGTGTGCATAAAATGCTTCACGAATATTTGCACCAATGCTCGTTCCCGAACGCAAAAACTGATTGATCAAAGCACTTTCACACTTCGCTTCTCGTAGCACCTTGCAAGCACGAACAACCTCTAATGCGAACGATTTCGATTTTATCATCAAATGACTTTCGGACATAGTTCCTGCCTCCTTACTCTTTTTTTCCATTATACCATAAAACCTATTCCTTTTCAACCTTTATAATGAAAAAATGGCTTTTCGCCTCGGCGAAAAGCTACCTTACTTTTTCACTATTCACTATTACCTATAACCTTGCCAAAAATCTCCACGGACGGATTTAGTAAAAAGTGAAGAGTGAAAAGTGAAAAGGTAAAAATCTCCCCGAACTTCGTCCGAGGAGATTTTTGGCTGGGATAGCTGGATTCGAACCAGCGAAAATGCCAGAGTCAAAGTCTGGTGCCTTACCGCTTGGCTATATCCCAATATTTTGTGCTCCAACATTATATCACACGCATTAAAATATGTCAAGTTATTTTGGCAAAGATATTCAAAATTTGATGTCATATTGCAAAAAGCTCTCCGATATGAAATCGAAGAGCTTTTCATCAGGCATCTCCGGGACGATCACGCACGCTTTCCTTTTTTCCTTCTGACAACGACAAATGTCACAACTCCTCCGACAGCTGAGAGAATAACACCACCGATAATTGAGAGGCTGACGATAATTTCAATCGGAACATAATCGCGAAAAGTCCTTTGAGGCGATGTCGGGTTTTCCGACGTACAAAGCGTAAATACAAGCTCTCCGCTCGGAAGTCCGTTGCGCTTCATTGCATATCCGGTATCTGTTTTTTCAAGTCCGCCAAGGCTTTCTTCGGTGATATAAAAAGGTGTATTTATAACGATCTCGAGCTCTCCGAATTTTGCCCAGGTGCTTGCAGGCGAGAGAAGGTAGGTATACTCGAAAATATCAGGCTCATAAGACGCATCTATTGCGGGATAGATGGGTGCCGTTACAATGTTGACGATACTCTCGTTTGGAGCAAGCGTGATATCGTATTCATACCAACGCATAAGTCTTGCTGCAATAAGCTTTGCCGATGAGAGGTCAAGCACAGGACTCACAAAATTGTATTCAGAACTATTCTTTTCGCTTTCAATAAAGGCTGTCGCTACAGCGTTATACCAATCTATGCGTGATACCCCGGTGCTTTCGCTCCAGCTCTCAAGTGCGAGATCTTCAAAGCTCAAGATCTCGGTACTTGTCAGCGTGACGGTGCCGTCTATCTCCTCTTTATCCTTAACTCCTCCGTCCTTATAGCACTTCATGGCGAGAGGCGTGGGGAGCGGCTGACCGATGGCATAGACCGAGAACACATCTCCGTTGTCCGCCCACATACTCAGTCTGCCGTCGCCGTCCTTTTGAGCGTGAAATCCACTCTGCCCGGGAAAGTAAATTCTCGTATCGCCTACACCGGTCCAATCGAAGGCAACGTTTGCAGCGCTATATGTTTTCTTGTCGATTCCGGAGACGGTATATGTGTATTTCGTGACCGTCGTCGTTGGTGAATAGAATCCGTCCGATATATAGTCATCCTGCAGCTTCGGCAGATCGCTTGACAATTCAAACCGACCGTAAGTATTAAGAGTGTAACGAACTTTCTTATCTACTGCCTCTCCGTTTACCGTAATATCATATTTTTCGGTATCGGCGTTAGTTACATATGACTGACTTTTCTCATCATATATGCTTGCATAATCGGGCTGATTGCCGAAAGGAAAGGCAAGCGTTGCCGTCAAGGTGAGATCTGTGGGATTGTAAAAGTTATATTCTGCCGTAACTCTGCCGGTATATGCGAGATACTCTTCCCTTTCGTAATAGTATTTTGCCGGAAACTCGGAAATATCAAATGTCAAGAGCTCTTTCGTTACTTCAATCGGACAGGTTTTCTCAACAGCCATAGAACCTGTAGAGTCAACCCCGTACCAATGCGTTTGTGCCGAATTTGCAAGCACGGGCAATTCAAACAATTCAAGTGACAAAAGAACTGCAAACGATACAGCCAATATCTTTTTCATAAAATAACCTCCTAAAATATTTTTGAAAAATTTTATCTTCCATTTCAAGTATATCATACATTCGAAAAAAATACAAGTTATAATTACCGCAAAAATCGTTAAAGCAAAAAACCGCAATATTCGACACAAAATGCGCTTGTAATCGCAATCACATTTTTTATATTATTCAACATAGTTTTTTACATAAGAGATCGCCTTAATTTCATATAAATCCTTCATAATATCTCTGACATGATTGTAAATAACAACACATTTGAACGTCCATATATAATAAATATTATTCTCTTTTGGTTGCATTATTCCGTTAATAAATTCAACAATAAGAGGCAATGCCGATCTTACGCAGTTCTGCGTATCGGATAACCGGGAAAAGGTTTATCCCATGCTCAGTACATATATCAAACAACTTATGGCATCATTCAATCTTTTGTATGGATCTTGTTTATTTCTTTGATAACAACTATTCCTATCGGAGCCATCAACATTCCGACGATCCCGAAGAACCGAAATCCGATATACATCGCCGCGAGCGATGCAAGCGGATGTATCCCAAGCTCGCGCCCAACGAGTCGCGGCTCAGCTATCTGACGCACAACAGTCATCAGCGCAAAGAGTATAAGCATCCCCACACCTGCACCCAAGGCGCCGTCGACAATGAGGATCATTCCCCATGGAACAAGTACCAGCCCAGCACCGAAAAGCGGTAATATATCAATCAGTGCAATAGATACGGCACACAGAAAGGCATATTTGCGGCCGAGTATCAGCAAACCGACGTATAGCTCGACGAAGGTCATCAAAAAGATCCAAAGATAAGCACGTGCGTATGATTTTATTCCGCCATAGACACGTGAAACGACGATAGCAACTTCGCTTTGTGAGTCCTTCGCCGAAAATTTAAGCAGATACTCTTTTATCTCGTCAAAATCTTTACATAAATAAAAGCTTGACGCGACACAGACTGCCGCACCCGCAAAGGTTTTTGGCGTGGAGAGTGCTATCCTACCCGCCATAGTCGCTATGATCTCACTTACCTTCTGCGCCGCGTTACTTAAAAATTCGGACAAGAAGCTTTGAGCACTCTCTCCAATGTCGGAATTTTCGCCGCCGAGTCCCTGCAAGAATGGCAATTTTCTCGGCAGGCTTACAAGAGCATCAAAAAACGCTCCGAGACGCTCGCTTATCTTATCAACGTGTGTACTGAAAAAAACGATCATTTCCTCTGCCTCGTAAAAAAGCTTTCTTGCTCCGAGAAAAATAATCAAGGAAAGTAACCCCCAAAACAGCAAAACATAAAAAACCGCCCACGCCTTACGCGAGCCGCCCAAGCGTTTCGATGAGCGTTTTGAAAGGCTTGCAAGCGGCATTGCCACTGCAAGCCCCATGAGAAAAGGAAATATCGCTCCGAAGGCATATTTCAGCGCTATATATATAACAAACAGAAGCAAAACCGCAAACAAAAGTTTGGAAGTTCTTTTTTGCCACCTATCCCTGTCCATCACAGCCCCCCTTTTTTGTTATTATATCCGCTTTTTTAATACAATATGTTATGCCGGAGTTTCTCTTGACAATTAACCGTACATCTGCTATAATATAATAAAATATTTAAGAAACGGAGTTACTGCTGTGAAAAAAATAATTTGTGCTGTTTTGGCATCTATTCTGATTACCTTCTCTTTTGCATCCTGCAATACGGACGAGACGACCGACGACACTTCGAAATCAACCACATCGGGAAATAGTACAAACACCGCTACCGAATCTTCCACCTGGGCACCCCACGACGCACCCGCGCTCGCCGACATCGATATGACAACGCTTGAAAGCCTTGACGGAGTGAGAGAATCGGCAACCGAGACCGACTATGTAAAGATAACCGTGAAAGACTACGGCGACATCATTATCCGTCTTTACCCAGACGTTGCGCCCCTCACGGTTCAGAACTTTAAAAAGCTTGTCAGCGAAAAGTTCTATGATGGACTCATCTTCCACAGAGTTATAAAGAACTTTATGATCCAGGGTGGTGATCCTCTCGGTACGGGCTACGGCGGCTCATCTGCAACCGTCCGCGGAGAATTTTCCGAGAACGGATTTGAAAACAATCTCCTTCACAAGAAGGGCGTCATCTCGATGGCGCGCGGCTCAAGCAGTATGGACTCCGCATCATCGCAGTTTTTTATATGCCATAAGACCTATCCCTCGCTTGACGGCAAATACGCGGCGTTCGGCTACACCGTTTACGGTATCGACGTGGTGGACGCTATCGCAAAGGTAGCTACGGACGCAAATGACAAGCCTACCTCTGACGTAGTTATCGAATCCATTCGCTTTGTGACTGTTTCAAAGTAATAGTTAAGCCTAAAAAATGCACGGAAATCGACGATTCCCGTGCATTTTTTATCACAAACATTTTTGGTTACAAAAAATGTTTATTACAAAACTTTTGAAAGTTCTTTAAGTATCCTTTCGCATACCTCCCGAGCGCTGTCTCCGTTCACCGTACAGCCCGATGCACGCTTATGACCTCCGCCGCCGAAATGTGAGCATATTGCAGACACATCGACCTCGCCCATCGAGCGCATAGAAACGCGGTAAGGTGATTCTTCTGTGCTTTGCTTAATAACGAACGCTACCTCTGCGCCCTCTACGGCGCGCGCTACGTCAATAAGAGTCTCAAGGTGCTCGTCTTCTGCTCCGAGCTTATCTTTTGCCGAATACGGAAAGATCACTGCCGATACTCTTCCGTCAAAATAAAGCTCTATACGCTCTATGGCTTCGGCTTCGGCTCGAAGCTGAACGAGAGGCTTTGAATCATAAAGTAAAGAATTTATTTTTGCAAAATCAATTCCGCTCCCGATAAGATCCGCCGCAATACACATCGTTTTTGGGGTCGTGTTCGTGTATCTGAAGCCACCAGTGTCGGCACTTATCGCGGCGTATACGCAATTTAAGGTGCGCTCTGGTATCTGAGTAATGTAGCCGTTTTTGAGCAATATCTCGGCGAGCTCGTATATTATCTCACCCGTCGCCGCCGCAACCGGGTCGATATAATTATCGGCATATATGCTTCCCTTTGCATGGTGGTCTATCATTATATCAACATCTTTGCGGAGCTTTGTGAAGATGTCGCCGAGCTGAGATGGAGATGCCGAATCAACAGATATTATACGCTCGTAGTCGATTATAAGATCACTATCAAGCTTCACGCTTCCCTGCGTTCCGTCGGTGAGAAAATAAAGCCTGTCGGGCAACTCATCCGCGCACGCGCAATAAACGGGAACATCCATAACGCGAAGCAGCTCGCGCAGAGCAAACGCCGAGCCTACGGCATCCGCGTCGGGCCGAGCGTGAAATATTATAAGAGTTTTTTTGCGTTCCTTTAGCCTTTCTGCAATCTCTTCAAGCGTAAGGCTCTTAAAATGGCTGATCATTATTTTCCTCGTTGTCCTCTTCGGATGTTATTTCAATTTCGTTTAAAAGCTTTGAAATATGAGCACCGTGCTCGATCGAGTGATCTTCATAAAAGCTGAATTCAGGTGTCATACGGAGATTGAGACGTCTTGCGATCTCGCGGCGGATATATCCCGCAGAAGATTTAAGACCCTTTGCAACCTCTTTTTTGTCTCCCATCATCGCAGAGTAATAGACCTTTGCAAATTTAAGATCTCCGGTAACCTCAACTGCTGTTATGCTTATGAAAGCATCGGCAAGCCTCGGATCCTTGACCTCGCGCAACACCTGCGAGAGCTCCTTTTTCATTTCATCATTTATTCTTCCGCGTCTGTAATTTGCCATATCATTTCCTTATCCCATAATTTTTTCAATAGTATTATACCACTTTTTTCGGATTAAAGCAATAACTTTTTAAAAAAATAGAGTTTATAAGAAAGGCTTCGCATAGATCAACAATTAAGCAAGAGTATCCTTCTCCTGTGAGAGAAGGATCGGGAAGGTCGACGCTTTGGTTTAAACAGCCCTATCAGCACATAATCGCCAAACCTGTTTTTCTTTTGGGTGGGTATCCTTAAATCATCCTGACGGAAGATCCTTTGTACTGTTTTCTCCGGAAAAAGTCGAGAAAACCAACCTCAAACTAAATTTGCTACCTTTCTCAAAAGAAAGGTAGCAAAAAGATAAATTTTTAAATTACTGAGCCGCATCAACAATAGCGGTAAACTTCTTTGCAACGAGCGATGCGCCTCCGATAAGACCGCCGTCTACGTTGGGCTTAGCAAGAAGCTCAGCTGCATTTGCGTCGTTCATAGATCCGCCGTACTGGATGGTAACCGTCTGTGCAACATCTTCGCCGTACATATCCGCGAGCACCTTACGGATCTCTCCGCAGGTCTCTTCAGCCTGCTCGGGGGTAGCGGTAAGCCCGGTTCCGATAGCCCAAACAGGCTCGTAAGCGATGATAACATTCTTGAGAGCCTCTGCATCAACACCGGCAAGATCAAGCTTTGTCTGCATTGCAACTATCTCGTTGGTAATGCCTGCAAGTCTCTGCTCCTTAACCTCACCAAGGCAAAGAATTACCTTCATTCCCTTAGCAAGAGCCGCCTTTGTGCGAAGGTTGACCGTGGTATCGGTCTCGCCGAAATACTGTCTTCTCTCGCTGTGTCCGACGATAACATACTCAACGCCGATCGAAGTGAGCATATCAGCCGATACCTCGCCCGTGTACGCGCCCTTTGTCTCGTAGTGTACGTTCTCTGCTCCGATCTTTATGTTAGAACCCTTTGCCGCCTCCATAGCAGCCGCGATCGTAACATATGGTGCGCAGAAAATGATATCGCAATTATCCTTACCTGCGACCATGGGCTTTATCTCATTGATAAAAGCCGTTGCCTCTGCAGGAGTAAAATTCATTTTCCAGTTTCCTGCAATAACTGTCCTTCTTTTTTGGGGATTCATCCTTGTCTACCTTCCTTGCGTGAAATTACTTGTCAAGAAGGCAGGAGATTCCGGGAAGATCCTTACCCTCGAGGAACTCGAGAGAAGCGCCGCCGCCTGTGGAAATGTGAGTCATTCTGCTTGCAAATCCAAGCTTCTCAACTGCTGCGGCAGAATCGCCGCCGCCGATGATGGAAATAGCACCCGAATCAGCAACTGCCGATGCAACTGCCTCAGTACCTGCTGCAAAGTTTTTCCACTCGGAAACGCCCATGGGACCGTTCCATACTACGGTACCTGCTCCATTGATGGCGTTTGCAAAAAGCTCACGTGTCTTAGGACCGATGTCAAGTCCCATCCAGCCTGCGGGAATATCGTCGGAATCAACCGTCTTGTATTCGGAGTTCTCGTCGTACTCTGTTGCAACTACGTTGTCAACCGGAATCATGAAGTTGACGCCCTTAGCCTTTGCCTTTGCAACCATCTCGTTAGCGAGGTCGATCTTGTCATCTTCGCAAATGGAAGTTCCGACCTCGTGACCTGCAGCCTTGAAAAAGGTATAAGCCATACCTCCGCCGATGATGAGCGTGTCGACCTTCTCAAGAAGGTTGTTGATAACGCCTATCTTGTCGGAAACTTTTGCTCCTCCGAGAATAGCGACAAAAGGACGTGCGGGATCTGCAAGAGCCTTGCCCATAACGCCGATCTCCTTCTGAATGAGGTATCCGCAAACTGCAGGGAGATATGCGGCTACGCCTGCGGTAGATGCGTGAGCTCTGTGAGCGGAACCGAATGCATCGTTAACATAAATGTCGGCAAAATCAGCAAGCTCCTTAGCGAAATCCGCTCCGTTCTTTGTCTCTCTTGCGTCAAAACGAACATTCTCGATGAGAACAGCCTCGCCGCTCTTAAGAGCAGCAACCTTTGCCTTTGCGTCCTCGCCTACGATGTCTTCTGCGAAGGTAACCTTGTCGCCGAGAAGCTCGTTAAGACGTACTGCAACGGGCTTAAGTGTGAATTTCTTCTTGTCCTCAACAGCCGCCTTTGCCAAAAGCTCAGCCTTTGCTGCTGCCTGCTCCTCTGCGGGAAGAGCCTCAACCTTCTGCTTCTCTTTCTTTGTAAGGCCAAAGCCCTCCGTAAAGATGGCATGGGGCTTGCCCATATGAGAGCAAAGAACTACCTTGCAGCCCTTGTCAAGAAGATATTTGATAGTGGGAAGTGCCTCTACGATTCTCTTATCGGAGGTAATAACACCGTCCTTAAGGGGTACATTGAAGTCACAACGAACAAGAACTCTCTTGCCGGCTACATCAATATCTTCAACGGATCTTTTGTTGTAAGTCATTTTTATGTCCACCTTTCAATTATTTTACCATCCTATAATATACCACAAAATTCTGACAATATCAAGTAAATTTTGCAAAAAAAATTTTTTTGTCGCAAAAATTGTGTTTTTGGCAAATTTCGGAGACATTTTTGGGCTTTTTTATTCAATTTGACGGTCATCTCATCTCCTTCTTCAAAAATTCCACTATCTTTTTTTCTTCTCTTGACACCTTGACCTGTGAAAGTCCGAGGATATCGGCAACCTGCTGTTGCGTTTTATTACGGTAATATCGCAAAGCGATTATCTTCTGCCACCCCTCGGGCATCTTCGCTATGGCGTTGCGGAGTTCCATACTTTCTATCAATCTCTCATTCTCATCGATGCTTTCCCTGTCTGCAAGCGTGTCTTCAACCTCGACTCCGTCCTCTTCACCGTAAACAAGATCGGAAAGCGATGATATCGGGGTCATTGAATCGAGTGCCATTGCCGCATCCTCAACCGACACTCCGACAATATCAGCCAACTCCTTTATGCGAGGTTCACGCCCTTCCCTTTGGTTTATTTCATTTTTTGCCCGCATGAGATCGACACCGAGCTTTTTGTAATAGCGTCCCACTCTTATCGGACCCTCGTCGCGTAGAGAACGCCGTATCTCTCCGAAGATCATCGGTACCGCATACGTAGAAAAGCAGGTACCCCTCTCAAGGTCAAAACTCCGTATAGCCTTAAGAAGTCCTATCGTACCTATTTGTATCAGGTCCTCGATATCCACTCCGCGCTCGCGGAAGCGTATTGCTATGCTTCTTACAAGCCCCCGGTTTATAAGCACGAGCTTTTCGGCAGCCTCCGACGCTTCGATTCCGTCGTCGCTCTGAGCCGCGCGTATAAGCTCGCGATTCAAGTCAAAGTTCTTACTCTGCGCCTGTACGTTTATTCTCTCCCCTTGAGGTACTTGAACAGAGTTACCGTAGTTCCCTTTTTGCATCCCGAAAACACCCTCACCTTATCACAAAAGCTTTCCATGACCGTAAAGCCCATTCCGCTTCGTTCGCTTTCGGCATCTGTTGTATAGAGCGGTTGGCGCGCCATTTCAACGTCCGCGATGCCACATCCCTTATCCTTTATTTCTATGCGCACAAGATTTCCCTCGCATAAGCGCACGGTTATGTAGATAGTGCCGATAGTGTTTTTGTAAGCGTGAACTATACAGTTCGTTACCGCCTCGGATACGGCACATTTTATATCCGCAAGCTCGCTCGGCGTCGGATCGAGCTGAGAGCAGAACGCCGCCACCGCGGCTCGCGCCATTCCCTCGTTAACAGACAACGACGGCAGTCGCAGCTTCATTTCGTTTCGGCATTCTGCCGAAAAATGATTTTTCGTTCCCTTGGGTTTCATTCCTCGCCCTCCTTTTCGTATTCGATCGAGACTATTTTTTCAAGTCCCGCCATTTTAAATATCTTCAATATTCTCTCATTCGGTCGACATATCGTAAGTTCTCCGCCAATGGTCCGCATTTTTGCATAACGCCCCATAATAAGGCCTATACCCGAGCTGTCCATAAAATCTATGCCTGACAGATCAAGTACCGTCTTTCTCGGGCGTATTGAAGATATTGCCTCGTCTATCTCGGTCCGAACACGTACGGCACTGTGGTGATCGATCTCTCCGCCCAATACAACCGTAAGTATTCCTTCCTCGTCGCTCAGCGAAAGTAAGCAATTATTTTTTTGCATTTTGACCTCCTCATCTTTTATTTTTATATATTTTAGCATATACAAGCCGCGCATTTTGTCGCATATCGGCGATTTAAAAAAAAGAGATGTTTTTCCCATATATATCCATATATTTTGCTATAAAAGATTCATTTTCAATAAAAAGACAAATTTTCCTGAAAAAAATCCAAAAATATTAAAAAAATTTTGCGCTTGGCTCTTGAAATTTTTGATTATTGTGATACAATGTATGTGTAAACAAAATCTTATGGAGGTATTTTATCATGGCATACAAAATTTCCGATGCTTGCATTGCTTGCGGTGCATGTGCAGAAGCTTGCCCCGTAAGCGCTATTGCTGAAGGCGACGGCAAGTACGAGATCAACCCTGATGAGTGCATCGAATGCGGTGCATGTGCAGAGGCTTGTCCCGTAGAGGCACCTGCTGCTGAGTAATCGCAATATTGCAGTACATAACGGGGGCTGTTGTATTTATCGCAGAACAAAACACACGGTTATAAAATGGCGTTTTGACAGCAAAAAAGTATTAAAACACCTTTTATCTTACGAAATTCAAGTTTTGTGTGTTTTTTAGCCGCGTTTTGGCTCTCTGCCGTGCTTTTGTTCGGCAATGAGGACCAAAAACACGAATTCTGCATCTGAATGCGACAGCCCTTTCGTTTTATCCGGGATCATTTTGAAGGAGCTATAAAGCTATGAAGGATATCCGCATCGGGGACGACGAGCGTATCGATTTTGTTAACGAAAAAATAACTCTCATACAAAAAAAGGACGGTCTTACCTTCGGTACGGACGCCTTTCTTCTTGCGTCCTTCATAAAGCCACGCCGCACGGGACGTGCAGCCGAGCTTGGCGCCGGAACCGGAATAATATCCTTTCTGCTTGCGGCAAGAGATAAATTCGGGCATATCAGCGCTTTTGAAATACAGGAGGATTTTGCCGCTCTCGCAAAGAAAAATGCTGAGCTTAACGAGCTTGATTCAAAAGTTGACGTACTTTGCCGCGACGTCAGAGAGCTTGATCCGGGCGAATTCGGAGAATACGATACCGTTTTCACAAATCCGCCTTACATGAAAGCAGAGTGCGGCAAGCGAAATGGATCCGAAAGAAAATATATTGCGCGCCATGAAGTGTGCGGGGATATAAACGATTTCTGCGCGGCGGCATACCGTTTGCTCAAGCACGGCGGAAAATTTTACGCCGTATGGCGACCAGACAGGCTTTGCGACCTTGTCTGTTCAATGCGTGAGAACCGTCTCGAGCCAAAGATAATGACCTTCGTCTCATCGACACCTGCCGCAGTGCCATCAATGGTCTTGGTAAGCTCAACCAAGGGTGCTGCGCCCGGAATGAAGCTCACACCTCCGCTTATACTTTACCGCAACGGTACGACCGAGCTTTCGGACGAGGCTCAAAAAATATACGATACACTTTCTTTTGAATAAAAAGACAGCAAGAGGAATATATGGAAAACACAAAAAGAGTGCTCAGCTTTGTAAGACGTGCACTTGACGACTATAACATGATAGAAGACGGAGACAGAATAGCCGTGGGAGTTTCGGCAGGAAAGGATTCGCTCACGCTTCTGTGTGCCATGGCTGAGATACGCCGTTTTTATCCTAAAAAGTTTGAGCTTTGCGCCATCACGGTCGATATGGGATTTGATGATATGGACCTCAAACCGATCGCCGAGTTTTGCCGCAAGCTCGACGTAGAATACAAAATAGTTCCGACCCAGATATCAAAGATAATCTTTGACGTGCGGAAAGAAAAAAATCCCTGCTCGCTTTGCGCGAAAATGCGCCGCGGTGCGCTCTACGGATACGCGCGTGAGATAGGTTGCAACAAAGTCGCACTCGGGCATCATTTTGACGACGTAGTCGAGACCTTCATGCTCAATCTCTTTTACGAGGGAAGACTCGGTTGTTTTCAACCCGTAACCTATCTTTCCAATACCGAAATAACCCTTATCCGTCCGATGCTTTATATGCCAGAAAAGGACGTAAAATATTTTGCTTCCAAAGTGGACCTTCCCGTAATAAAATCGCCCTGCCCTGCCGACGGAAACACCGAGCGTGAGGAGATGAAAAAGTTGCTGGCTTCTCTTGAACGTCAGAACAAGGGTCTGCGTTACCGAATTTTCGGAGCAATACAGCGCGGAGGTATCGATGGCTTCCGAGAGATAAGCCGCATGAGCGGAATGAAGAACTACGAGAATGATATTTCGGAAAATGAAGAATAAAATATAGAGCATTTTTAATATTTCTATTGACAAATACTTCGGTTTATGGTATACTGAGACGGTAAAAATAATCCTATTCGGAGGACTTGAACATGAGCAGAATCAAAACTATTGAAACTAAAGATATCGCAAAGACCGTCCAGAACGGCGGCTGCGGCGAATGCCAGACATCTTGCCAGTCCGCTTGCAAGACCTCTTGCGGCGTTGCAAACCAGCAGTGCGAGAATAAGGAAAATAACTGATTTTCCTAAATTCAATAAAACGCTGTCTTTTGCAAGACAGCGTTTTAATTTTGATGATCTTTAATTTTAATATATGGGAGAAAACATGGTACACCAATATAAGTTAAACGGTTACAATATCGTGCTTGACACAGCGAGCGGCTCTGTGCATACGGTCGATGACGTTGCCTATGACATCATAGAGATGTATAAGACACATACGATCGAAGAAATAGTCGGGATCATTCTTGAAAAATACAAAAATCTGCCCGACATAGATCGGAACGAGGTGTTGGAGTGCATCGATGACATCAAGGCGCTCGAGGAAGCGGGTAAGCTGTTCTCAGTTGATGAATACGAAGGACTTGCATGCAATTACAAAAACAACAGCAAAGTAATAAAGGCTCTTTGTCTGCACGTTGCGCACACCTGCAACCTCAACTGCTCGTATTGCTTTGCAAGTCAGGGTAAATATCAGGGTGAGAGAGCGCTGATGAGCTTTGAAGTCGGAAAGCGGGCGTTTGATTTTCTAATAGAGAATTCGGGAACGCGCCGCAACCTTGAGGTCGACTTTTTCGGCGGCGAGCCATTGATGAATTGGGACGTTGTAAAACAGCTTGTTGCTTACGCGAGAAGCATTGAGAAACAGCACAATAAGAATTTCCGCTTTACGCTTACCACCAACGGAATACTCCTTGACGACGAAGTCATAGATTTTCTCAACAAGGAAATGAGCAACGTAGTGCTGAGTCTTGACGGAAGGAAGGAAGTCAACGACCACTTCCGACGCGACTATGCCGGCAACGGAAGCTACGACAGAATAGTTCCGAAGTTTCAAAAGCTCGTAAAAGCGCGCGGCGGCAAAAATTACTATGTAAGAGGCACCTTCACGCACAATAATGTGGACTTCACCAACGATCTTTTCCATATGGCAGATCTCGGATTTAAAGAACTCAGCATGGAGCCCGTGGTTTGTCCCCCCGACGATCCTTACGCACTCACCGACGAGGATATTCCGAAGATATTCGAGCAATACGAGATACTCGCAAAAGAGATGATCAAACGCAAGAAGGAAGGCAGACCTTTCACCTTCTATCACTATATGCTCGACCTTAAGAACGGTCCCTGCATATATAAAAGGATCACGGGTTGCGGCTCGGGTACCGAATATATGGCTGTTACCCCGTGGGGCGAGCTATTTCCCTGCCATCAGTTTGTGGGCGATCCCAAATACAGTCTCGGAAATATATTTGACGGCATTACCAATACCCGTATACAGGACGGCTTCCGTTCCTGTAATGCCTATGCGCGTCCGGAATGCAGAGACTGCTGGGCAAGACTATACTGCTCCGGAGGATGTGCCGCAAACTCCTATCACGCCACCGGAAGCATCAGCGGCGTTTACAAATACGGCTGTGAGCTTTTTAAAAAGCGCATAGAATGTGCCGTGATGATGCAGGTTGCCGAATCGGAGGAGTGATATGACCACTCCCATCGCGGATTTTGTAAAGGAATATGCAAAAAAGGATATTTCCCGCTTTCATATGCCGGGTCATAAAGGTGTCGCCTTGCTCGGTTGCGAGTCTCTGGATCTGTCCGAGATCTCGGGAGCAGACGTCCTTTATTCCCCCGACGGAGTAATAGCCGAGAGTGAGCGCAACGCGACCGATCTTTTCGGTAGCGGGCATACCTTTTATTCCACCGAGGGTTCAACGCTTGCCATAAAAGCAATGCTTGCGATCATAAAATGCAAAAATACGAATGCGAAAATACTCGCGGCTCGAAACGTGCACAAGTCGTTCTTATACGCCTGTGCCCTGCTCGATATAGAGGTTGAATGGATATACCCCGAATCCTTTGAGCACCTTTGTTCGTGTAAAATAAGTGCTCGCGAGCTGAGCAAAGCCCTGTCCCAAAGAGAAACTCTGCCTGACGCAGTATATGTTACCTCTCCCGATTATATTGGGAACATATCCGACATCGCAAAGCTTTCCGAGGTGTGCCATGAAAAAGGAATACCTCTTTTGGTAGATAACGCGCACGGTGCGTATCTCGCATTCACTGAGCCATCGCTGCATCCGATACAGCTCGGAGCGGATATGTGCTGTGACTCGGCACACAAAACGCTTCCCGTCCTCACGGGCGGCGCATATCTGCATATATCAAAGAATTACCGTGTAAGCACGGATGAGGTGAGAAATATGCTCTCTCTGTTTGCTTCCACAAGTCCGTCCTACCTGATATTACAGTCTCTCGACCTTTGCAACCAATATCTTGCAAGCAATTACAAACGATCACTTCACGAGCACATATCAAAGCTTGAAGGTGTAAAAAATAATCTTGCCGACATCGGCTTTACAACCGAGAAAACAGAGCCGCTAAAGCTCGTATTCTCGCGCAAGACCTGCGGATACGGCGGTGAGGAGCTTGCAGAGCATTTGCGCTCAAATATGATAGAGCCTGAGTTTTGTGACCGCGACACGCTGGTTTTGATGTCGACTCCCATGAACACCGATCGCGACCTTGAACGCCTCTGTGCCGCTTTGGAAGGGCTTCCGACGCGATATGCAAAATGCCCTTCCCCTCTGCCCGCACCGGAGATTCCGACAGCGTGTGTATCCTTGCGTGAAGCTATCTTCAGTCCGAGCGAAACTGTGGCTGTAAAGGATTCGATAGGAAGAATATGCGCATCCCCCACCGTTTCCTGTCCGCCCGCCGTTCCCATAGTTATGAGCGGAGAGCTGATAAGCGAACGCTCGGCAGAATTGATGCTCTATTATGGAATAAAAACCGTAAATGTAATCGAGTAGGAGGCTCCCCATTAGTTGAGAAGCCGACCTCTCACACCACCGTG
>CAYQEY010000005.1:0-42601 GCA_964416635.1 uncultured Lachnospiraceae bacterium
ACCTCTTGTTTGTTTTTTATATATATTTTACCAAAAAATATTGATATGATACAAGCAAAAAGCCTTACCGACAGCTCCGAGCTGTCGGTAAGGCTTCATTTGAAATACTATTACTTATAAAGCAGTTCTTTGTCAACGGTGGGGTGAATTATCCGAAAAGTTACAGCTCTTCAAGCTCGTCACAGATCTGCAAAATAAAGCTTTGGCAAAATCTGTTCTCTGCCTCAAAATCCATACATGAGCCGTATATTTCTTCAAGTTCAAAATGCGCTTCTCCTGCTTTGCGAAGGCAATTCACAGCAGAATCCAGCAATCCGTCATATGTTCTTCTGTCGCTTCTGAGCTCCTGTTTTTGCTCCTTGTGTGCTCCTTTGGGGTGTATAAAGCGCTTCATATTGACCCGCCCTACGATCTTATCCGCATTATCCCCAAGCATCCGCTCATCGCACACGATAAACGCCGTACGGGTGTCCTCAAAATATACAGCATCAAGGCAAGAAAGATTTACGGGGTCAAAGGAAACGCGTATCCTGTTTCCTTTTTTTACACTCTCGTTTACGATATTTGCCAAAAACAGATGTGCCGTGCACATATGATCCTGCAATACGTATATCCTTTCGGCGGTATTCTCATAGTAAGAAAGTCTTATTCTTCCCTTCATTCCAACCGAGTTGCATATGCCGATACTTTGCTCATATCCGCTTCCTCCGGGCAGTTTTGCCATTATGCGCGCAACTGCACGTTCAAGTTTTGCGTAGTCAACAAAACGCCCGGAAAGCTCGCGTGACCTTTTATCGATCGACAATGCCGCTGCGAGAAAGCGATATGCTCCTTTATAGGCTTCGGATTTTTTAAGGCTCAACTCGGATATGCGCTCTCTGCTTTTAAAAAGCGCGCGCGAGTCCCAAAATTCGCCGAGATTCAGTATCTCATCCTTTGCCCCAGCAAGCTCGGGTTCGAGAACGTGCGGAGCAGTCGCATCTATAAGAGCTATGTGTTTGTCTATAACTATCGCGTCAAGCGACGTATGGTCGGAAGAACAGCGGTAATATTCTACGGCGTATCCCCTGCTCTCTGCCGCATCTGCCACACGCCGCATAAAACTGCTTTTTCCGGTTCCGGGACCGCCCTTTATAAGATATCTGCGCACTATGTCCGAATTTCCGAATATTTGAGGATAAAATCCCGAAAAACCTTCGCCGCTGTTGGCTGCGGCAAATATTCCCTGTAACCTGTCATCGGTATATTCTTTGTTCATAATAAGCCCTCCTGTTCATACTCTGCAATAAAGAATATGCGCAGAGGGTATACCGTGGTTACAATCGCTACCTTTGGATTATTTTTATATCGGCAGGACTGATTCCCGCCTGCTCGTAAACGATCTCATTTATCTGCGATATCTGAGCCGGTTTAAGACTCTCGCTCTTGACTACGATGCTCGCGCCCTCATCGCTGATGACCGCAACACATTCCTCAAAGCCCTTTGCTACTATAAGAGTTTCAATGTTTGCCTCTGTCTCCATGACTTTTGCAAGCTTGTTGATCTCAGCAAGCGCCTCATTCTTCGCTGTCTCTGTGGCAGAATCGTTGTCGACTACACTCTGAAGGACCTCAAGCGCCTCATCGCGACTGCGCTGACGGTTAAGCTGAACGCTTGAGAAATAGGTGTCAACGCTGTCGGTCGAATTCTGGTTTCCTGCGTCTACAGTGCCGTTGTTAGGTGTCACTCCCGCACCCTGACTGTAATCGTATCCGTCATCTTTAGCTCTGCCGAACACAGAAACGGCAACAACAAGAGCCACCGCGACCACAACGAACGAGGCCGCAATTATCATATTCTTTTTGCCTATCTTGCGGCAAAACGCCGCAAACTTACCCTTCGCATTTTCCATTTTCATAATAAACTCCTCCGAAAGTTTGTTTTGTACTACGATACATCTATATGGATATATCCCCCCGAATATGACAAGGTGATCAACTCCCCACAACAAAAATTTTGTTGGTGCTTATATTGAATGCCGAGGATATCACAGATATGATCTTTTCACGTTTCACAGGATCATTTCCGCCCGAGCAAACTATGCCTATGCCGGCTATTTCGGGATTTTCATAGCCGAGCAGAAGCGCTTTTTGCGACGAACCGCTTCCGATTATAACAGTCTCCTTTTTGGAGTTCGAACTGCCTGACTGCGAGTCGGATGCATATATCGCCCGATATCCCCCTTTAAGCGTTACCACCGCATAGGTCGAGCTGACACCGTCTATTTTATTGCACAGAGCCTTAACCCTTTCCTCCACGCTCGTCGCGTATTCCGAGGGATCGAGATCTATCGGATCATTTGTATCCGGCTCGTTTGAAGAAGTGCTCCCAATGCACCTACTCAAAAGCATCAGACAAACCCCAAGCAAGGCAAGCAGCGCCAAAATCATCAGTTTCTTTTTGGCGCTGATATTGTTTATAATATTTTTAGACATAAATTATATTGATTCTCCCTTTTATTTATAAGGATTTTAACTGTTTTAATTATATTTTACAGCACTAATTATATACCACGGTGCATTCACAGTCGAGCCTGCTTTCAAGATATTTTTTCATTTCGTGCGGATCTAAAAGGAGTCCGGACGGATGAATTTCAAGTATTGCAGAGCTAATATAAAATTCACCACTTTTTTCTTCGACGTATATTTTCACGTCGACATTGTCATCATCTGCCGAAAACTCTTTTATTATCTCGCTTTTTAAAGTATTCTCTGCATTTTTTACTCCTGCATTTTTCAAAGAATCGTTGTATATTTCAACATATTCCGAGCTTTCAACTCCTTCCGCCGAAAATGCTTTTTCCCACTCGTTTTTATCAAATTCCCAATTTTTGAAAAAGGACAGCAACGGAAAGATAATGCATCCGATAACGGCAAGTCCGCACAACAGCCGAAGATATTTTTTCTCGCTTCCCGATGGCACTATCGACAGTATCATGCCGCCGGCAAACACGGTCGATATTATTCCTATGAAATATTCCTTCATTACATCACCGCCACTACAGTCTGCATGAAAATACACAGCGACAACACGAACATGACCGAAACTCCGGATATTACCGCCAGTAGACTGCCGTATACTTCACCGAGATTTTCCAAGAATCTCGCCTCGTTGGCACAGCCCAGCATCTCGGCAAAACCTCCGCTTATCATAAATGCGATCCGAGTCAGAAGTACCGATAAACCAATCGGAAGCAAAAGGCACATGATCATGATTATCCCGCCGATGCCGAAAATGTTTTTCAAGTACGACACACCGCCGTATACCGTGCGCAAGGTCTCGCCTACGCTTCCGCCGACGACCGGTATCATATTTCCGCTCAGCAGACGAGCCGTTCTTGCCGCCGTGGTATCGGCAGATGCCGCAATGGCAGTCTGTGCGGACAGCGAAGACAGCAGCAGCGTCATCACGATACCCAGAAAAAGCGCGTATATCTTCTTGAGTGCAGCGAGGAGCCTTCCGGTTTTCATATCGTCCGCCATGGCATCGCAAAGTCCGAGAACGCTCATAATAGAACACACGGGAATGATGCTGCTTCTCAGCAGAGATTCGCAAACGCTCAGCATAACGTAGAACGACGCACTTCCCACGCTCGCCGTGCTGACGTTACCTCCCATAGCCCATATACTTGCGGTTATCGGTACCATCGCCCTCATCAGCGTAGCAAGCGAATCAAAAAATTCTTCTATCCGAACGAAATGCTCGTATTGAGTGTGCACTATTACGGCAAATATAGCCCCCGACGAGCAAAAACGTACTGCCGAAGCCAACGAATCGCTTGAAAAAGCAGACCCTGCAGTATTAAAGACAGCTGATATAACCAAAAGCGAACAGATTACCAAAAAAAGCTTAAGCACATCTCCAAATTCAAGCGAGAACGCATCAAAAATCTGAGAGACTATATAGCTTACACTGCTCTTTTGCGATACTGCTTCAGCATACTCCTCAACTCCCTCAGCATCTCCGGTGAAAAAGTCCCCTTCTGATTCACGGGGCAGCATCTCAATAAACTCATCAAGACTCTCAATACCCACAGCTTCCTCATCACTCACGGCTCCCGCCGGCAGTACTGCCACCATCGAAAAAAGCAGTATAATCATAAAGATAAACAGCCTTCTCATCAGCACACTTCCCTATCCTTACTTACGTCATTCTATCATTTCAAGCATATCCGAGACGCACTCGAGCAATTTTACCATCATGGGTACGGCAAGAACAAATATCGATATCCCCCCCACGCTCTCCACGGCATTTGCAAGTGTCTGCTCTCCGCAATCACGGCATATGTCCGAGCAAAATCGGCTGGTCAGCGCAACACCGAGAGCCTTCAGCATCACTTCAAACGCCTCCGCCGCAAAGTTATCGTGTTTGTCGGCGAACAGTGCCTCGCCAAGTGCGCTTATTCCGTTATCGAGGACTATCATAAGTATACCGAATATAAGCAAAGCTCCGCCTACGCGCAATGCCGCGGCATATCCTCCTGAAAACTGTCCCACGACGACTATGCAAAGAGAGGCGAGAACTCCTATTCCACACGCCCGCAACAGCAAAGAGAAAATTTCCATAAGCACCTTACAGTCCGAACACGCTCCGAACCGTTTCGAGCAGTATGCCTATCTCCTCAACAAGCATAAGCATGACCACTATTATACCGCCGACGGTAACCAACATCGCCTGCTCGTCCTTGCCCGATTTTGCAAGTATCATTGATATTACAGAAACCAAAATGCCGACTCCCGCAATCTTAAGTATAAGTCCGACTTCCATACAATCTATCCTTCCTCACCGTTCAAAGCAAAAGTATAACGAGCATAAGTGCAAGAGAGAGTGAGAGCGTCAAAGCAAGCTTTTTCTGTGTGGATCGGCTCCCTGCCATGAAATTTTCTCTCTCGCTCATCCTGCAAAGATAATACTCGCATTGTCTCACCTGCTCGGTGCGGTAGTTCCTACCGAAATTTTCAGAAAACTCGATCATTATCTCCCGGCTCGATTCATCCTCGATCTCACACGAATCCACAAGCTCCGAAAAGCTTTGCGGCAGTGTATCACCGGTATAGCCGCAGGAGTGAAGCAGCTCCCACGAGCACCTTCCGATTATATCTCCCGCAGACATGGCAAAGCCTTCAACCAGACTCTTGGTCAATCTTATAAGCTCACAAAGAGCGCGCACGTTTTCATATCTGCGGTCGATCTCACGTATGATAATAAGGCTACACGCCCCACCGCTCAACAGTATTGCCATGACCCCCAAAATCTTCAAGTATCCTCTGTGCCTCCTCTCGCGTGTGGAAAATATATTTAAAGCCACCGCCGTCGGATATCCGTATTCCCACATAAAGTCCGAAGGCATGGATATCATGGAGCGTCAGGACAGACGGACGGCGAAGCACCGACAAAATATCCTCTCCGTGTGTCGAAGCGATAAGAGGCACACCGCAGTTTTGAGCCGCCGCAACGGCGCACGCCTCCTCGGGCGCACCTATCTCATCACATATTATCACCTCGGGATTCATAAACGCAGTCGCGATGGAGATAGCCTCTGCCTTCGGATATCCGCTGAGTATGTCTATCGAAAGCTTTGGTGAGTCGGACATATATCCGAACTCCTCTCGCGAATCTACCAATGCAACGCGCATAGGCCGCTCTGTGCTTGCGAGCATGGCGCAAAGCGAGCGGAGAAGCGTGGTTTTTCCCTCGGCAGGCGGCGAATAAACGAGAACCCCACTTCCGCGCCTGACACATTCGCTTATGCGTGAAAACAGTTTTGAGTCAAGCCTGATCAGCGCGTGAGGTATGCGGATATTCAATGCTGAGATATCGTAAATACCGAGTATCCTTCCATTTTCAAGCGAGGCACGCCCACACACGCCTACGCGGATCCCCTCCCCGATTGATATATATCCGTTGACGATACTTTCGCTGTAAGTATATAACGAACCGTCGCACATTTTTTCGAATATCCGTGTGATCTCCTCCGATGATATAGCACACTCCAATTCTAAATTTTGCTTGTCCGCTCTTTTCCCCATGGTGAGATATACATTTCGTCCCCGTCTGAGTCTTATCTCCTCCAATGAGCCGCAGTCAGCCCGTCCGCTTATCGGCGTAAAGCGCTCTATTTCGTTGTATATCCTCGACGGTAAAATCTCCCTCAGCCGTTTGAATACACCCGATCCTATCTCTGCCTGTAGCACAGCAGGAAACATTTTATTTTGAAATATAACCGTTGCCATGTGCGTCCCGTCCTTTACTTTGTATCTGTAAAATTCTATGAATCAACACATGGGAATATTACTTTTTTTCTGAGAGATTTGTGTCTTACCGCAAAATACGGCATTTTTTGATCTTTGTGGCACAATATGTTGTGATGTTAACGATTTGTTAATAATTTTTTAATAATATATTGTTGCAAATTGTATTTAAGTATGTTAGAATAGTGTAAGATGTATAATTGTGTATATTTTCAAATACATTTGCTTACATTTACATTTTAATTCAACCATAAATACATACGGAGGTATCTATGCTTAACAAAAGTGATATGCGCCCCGCGTATGCAGCTGTCGGTCAAAGCAGTCCTGCAAGCAATAATGCAAATATAAACTACGCGGCATTCTCTGCGTCACAGACCGTGGATGACGACTTTAACGCATTTGGCGACACGTCCGCGAAGCCGAACGCATCCGCTGCAAAGCAAAAACAATCACAGAATCCACAGCCGAAACGTAGCCCTCAAAAGAAAAAAGGCTCGCCGGTTCCGACGAAAGCAATACTCATCGGTGCGGCGGCAGTTGTGGCACTCATTCTCATAATCGCTCTGTTTGCGGCTATTTTCTCTTCCCCCGGAAAAGATATCCTTCTTGAGGACAACGTTTACGCAACCTATATCGATGCCGATGACTATTACCACGTTCTTGCCAACGGCAAGGAGATAAAACATACCTTTGAAGGAGAGGTAACTCTGACTCCCGCAAAGGACAGATCGTTTGCTTACGTTTTCGAGCAGATAATTGACGACGACGGTGCGAACGTAATAAATATGTTCATTCTTGAAGGAAAAAAGCTCTCGGCTATCGAGGCAGAGGCAGATAAGATAATTGCCTGCGCCGATTACGAGCCCGGTATTATCTTCGAACGCGACAGCGTCGTACAGTTCTACTCTGAAAAAGCTTTTGAGGATATCTCAAGCCACCCTCAAGCAGGCAACTTTATCGTTTCGGGCGATGCAAGCACGGTAGTGTACACCGAGCCCACAGGTAAAAACAGCGATACAACACAGGTCAAATATTTCCGCAACGCCGGATTTAACGATATCGGCGAAACCGCAGGTCTTGTGCCTGTTGCCATTTCAAACGACGGTAAATACGTCTATGCAACCGATTCAACAAATGCACTCTACTACCTTAAGATCACCAAGCGAGGTGCGGAGTATGAGCAGAAGGCAATAGTTTCAAGCACATCATATGTTTTTGAAGGCGTAACGGCTGTCAATGCCGACGGAACCGAGATCATCTTCAGTTACAACACCAACGGAACAATAGGCTCGCTCATCTATAAGATCGGCGACAAGTCTCCAACAACGATAGCTGCCGGTAAGTTCTACTTCACCCCCTCGGACAACGAAGTGGTATGCCCCGCGACCTTTATCGATTCGGCATTTATCGTAAACAGGACCGTGACCGACGAAGACGGAAAATCAGAGAATATTACGTCTACATATTACTACACAAGCAAAGGTGCTAAAAAGCTTGCCGATACCACAGGTCAGTTCTCACCCGACGGAAAGTATTTCTACTACCTTGACATGAAGAGACTCTGCAGAATTTCCCTCGGAAGCAATGACCTTGAGGCAAGCAAGGAGGAACTCTCCTCCTCTGTAGACAACTTCGCAATTACAGAAAAGGGAGATATATACACTTATACCGAGGCCACTAAAAATATTAAATTCAGAAAATCCGCCGACAGTACCTCAAGAGCCATCTCCTCCAAGGCAGATGCAAAATCCATGTACGTATGCGGAAATTCGATATATTTTTCCGAAACGATCAACGGTGATATAAAGGTATACAAGTCTACCGACGGAGCAACAAAGGAAGAAATAACATTCAAGAAGACCCTGTTTGACTCGTCGATAGTAATATCTATGGGTTCCGGCGATAAGGGATACGCTTATTTCACAGACACCAACGGCAATACCAAACTGCTCTACACCTCTAACGGTAAGACTTTTGATATCATTTGCGAATCCTGCACTGTTCCCGGATACAGTGCAGACATCTCAACTCCAACCACGCCCGGCGGTTCGAGCAGCACTGGCAGCGACGAGGATTGATAATACCCGAATAATTATGAAAAAAGGGGCTGTCTCAAATTGATTTTTTTGAAAGCGCCCTTGTGAAATTTCAACAAAAAAGCACTTGCTTACCAAGGTGGTAGGCAAGTGCTTTTTGTGTAGATCGTCAAGTAAATGGAAATTTTCCCCAAACTTGAGACAGCCCCTTTTCCTTCAAAATTAAAATAAAACCAAAACAAGCGTCGCTACTCCACCAAAGAGCATCAGTCCGGCGAGTATCCAGCAAACGACTCTTATCATAAATTTTGTTTTCTTATCCATCTTATATTTCCTTTCTCACAAAATCATTCGGTATCCATCGACAGCTGAAGAGCCGAGAGATCTTTATCGGGTATCATCGAACCCGATGCAGGTATCTTAAGCTTTTTATATCCCTTGGCATAGGCCTCGGGAATATTGTCGGTGGCATAAAGCAGTTTATTTCCTTTTTTCATGGTCATAAGCGTTACACCGCCCGAGGTGCGCGTAGTCTTTATAGGAATAAGCGAGGTCTTGATTGATATGGCACGCTCTGCATCGCTGACGAGCAATATTTCAAACGGATCCTTCTCGATCTCGTAAAATACCGCGCAGATCGGCGAGAGTGAAGAATAAGCATTGACGAGCTTTCGGCGGTTGCCCTTTGTCTCGTAGCAGCTTGCGGGGATCCTGACACCCTTTCCGTTTTCAAATATATAAACGAAGTATTCGTTCTCGGGATAGTCCTTCTGCACGCGCATAAATACAGGGCGCTCTCCCTCGTCCATACCAAGCTTTGCGGGAAGAAACTCTCCCATTGCAGATGCCTTACAGCAGTCAAAATCGGCGGTCTTTACGCGGTATATCTGCTGTTTGTTCGTAACGAAGATAAGGTCGGAAAGGTTATCGGTATCAACAGAATGCGTAAGCATATCGGTATCCTTGAGCTTCTGATCGTCGTTTCCTCTGAGCGACTGAAGCGTTATCTTCTTGAAATATCCTTCTTTTGTTAGATAAAGTCGAACGTTGTAGTTTTCCACCTCATCTTCGGCATTATACGAATCAGTATCATCGATATGGATGATCTGCGAGCGGCGCGGCTGCCCGTATTTTTTCTTGATCTCTGTGAGCTGTGTCGAGATAAGCGCTTTCTGCTTGAGCTCGTCAGCGAGTATATCCTCGATCTTGGCGATCTCAGCCTGAAGTCCCTCTATCTCGTTTATACGATTGATAATATATTGTTTATTAAGATTTCTCAGCTTTATCTCGGCAATATATTCAGCCTGTATCTCGTCGATACCGAAGCCCGCCATAAGGTTTGGGATAACCTCCTCCTCCTTTTCGGTATGGCGAATGATCTTTATTGCCTTGTCGATATCAAGAAGTATCTTTCCGAGCCCGAGCAGAAGGTGAAGCTTATCCTTTTTCTTTTTCAGGTCAAAGCTGAGCTCTCGTTTAAGGCAGGAAAGACGGAATTTTATCCATTCCTTGATTATCTCCGCCACGCCAAGCTGTTTCGGCGTAGAATCTATAAGTACGTTGAAGTTGCACTTGAAGCTGTCTTCAAGGGGCGTAAGCTTAAAGAGCTTAAGCATCAGTTTGTCGGGGTCAACTCCTCGGCGCAGATCAAGCGTAAGCTTGAATCCGCTGAGGTCTATCTCGTCGCGGAAATCAACGATCTCTTTCAGCTTTCCCTCCTTAACAAGATCGGAGATCTTGTTGAGTATTACCTCTATAGACGTTGAATATGGAATCTGTATGATGTCAATGCAATTCTGAGATTTATCGTAATTATATCGTGAGCGTATCCTGACAGATCCCGAGCCGCTCTCATATATCCGTTTCATCTCCTCGCGGTCGTAAAGTATCGCGCCGCCGCCGGGAAAATCGGGGGCCTTGATGATATCAAGTATCTTATCGATCGATATGTTCGGATTTTTGAGAACCGCTATGGTTCCGTCGCACACCTCCGCGAGATTGAACGAGCAGATGTTCGACGCCATACCTACCGCGATACCCATATTTGGAGTAACGAGTATGTTCGGGAAGGTCGTGGGCAAAAGCACCGGCTCCTGCATGGTATTGTCGTAGTTGGGCACGAGGTCGACCGCGTCCTTGTCTATTCCTCGGAAGAGCTCGGTGCAAAAGCCGTCAAGCTTGACCTCGGTGTAACGCGAGGCGGCAAATCGCATATTTGACGAGTACTGCTTGCCAAAGCTTCCTTTGGAATCAATGAAAGGATGCAAAAGCGCTTCGTGTCCGCGGGTAAGTCGAACCATCGTCTCATATATTGCCATATCACCGTGTGGGTTGAGTTTCATCGTTTGACCAACGACATTCGCGCTCTTCGTGCGATTTCCCGTTAAAAGTCCCATCTTATACATGGTATAAAGAAGCTTTCTGTGAGAGGGTTTAAGTCCGTCTATCTCGGGGATAGCGCGCGAAACTATGACGCTCATTACATATGGCATATAATTTTTTTCAATAGTATCGGTTATAGGCTGTTCCTGCACGGGAGCATAGATTATCTCGCCTGTATCCTTTGCTTTGGATGTCTTTCTTGCCATTTGGGCACCGTCCTTGTCCTTATATCATATTAAAATTTCAATACCGTATCTTTACCGTTATATTTTCTTTACCGTGTGAGCCGCCGCTCTTATAAGTCTGTTATAAAGAGCAAGCCCAAGTCCGCTCTGCATAGGCAGATGTGCATATATTATATCCGTACTCAGCGTGTCGGCGTCTCTGAGTGCGCCAAACAGCCTTTTTGCCTGAGTCACAAGGTCATCCCTCGCGCCTATATCTATTATTTTGTCATTGAGCAGAACATCTTTTTCCTCTGTATAGCAAAGTATCGCACAATTCTGTTCTCTCTGTGCGTTTACAAGAAAATTTTCCACGTCAGCGCGATCGCCGTCAAGAAGAACGAGTGGCGAGGCAGGCGCGTAGTGCCTGTATTTCATACCCGGAGAAAGCGGACGCTCATTAGCAGAAAGCGCTTCGGTCACTGCCGCCGATATCTCTACCTGCTCGCACACACAGCCGAGCGCATCGGCTGTTATCGCGCCCGGGCGAAGCATTATCACACGCTCTCCGTCGAGCTTAACGATAGTAGATTCAAGTCCTATCTCTGATGAGCCGCCATCGATAATGGCATCTATCTTGCCGTTCATGTCCGAGATAACGTGCTGTGCGCATGTAGGGGACGGTGACCCCGACAGATTTGCCGATGGCGCGGCAATTGCAACACCTGCCGCCGATATCAATGCTCTTGCTATAGCGTGCGACGGACAGCGTACCGCAACGCTGTCAAGTCCACCCGTAACCTCCGACGGAACGGTATCCCTTTTGGAAAGTATTACCGTCAGCGGTCCCGGCATAAAGGCGCGTGCAAGCCTATAGTAAAGCTCGGAGGTATGAGCATATCTCTCGGCGTCGCTCGGGTCAGCCACATGGATTATGAGCGGATTGTCCGACGGTCTGCCCTTCGCGGCGTATATTTTTTTCGCCGCATCTCTGTCGGTCGCGTCTGCACCCAGTCCGTAAACCGTTTCGGTCGGAAAGGCTACCAATCCTCCGTTCCTTATTACAGAGGCACAGTAAGCTATTGCATCTCCGTCTATTGCGTCGGGGGCTGTTTTAAATATCTTCGTATTCATTTTTACCTGTCCTCTGCGTTTTTGAGCTTTTCTGCAGTATCTGCCGTAATAAGTGCGTCGATCATGGCACCGATATTACCGTTGAGAAAGCTCTCAAGCGAATAGAGTGTCAATCCTATTCTATGGTCGGTTATGCGTCCCTGAGGATAGTTATAGGTCCTTATCCTCTCGCTTCTGTCACCCGTACCTACCTGACTCTTTCGGTCGGACGCGATCTTTTCGTTCTGCTCGGTTACCTTCATATCATAGAGCTTTGTCTTAAGCATCTTCATTGCCTTGTCGCGATTTTTGAACTGACTGCGCTCCTCCTGACATTCAATGACGATACCCGTAGGCTTGTGCGTAAGGCGAACGGCGGACTCGGTCTTATTTATATGCTGACCGCCCGCTCCGCTCGACTTGCAGGATTCAATAATTATGTCCGCCGGATTTATCTCTATTTCGACGTCCTCCGCCTCGGGGAGGACCGCGACAGTTGCCGTCGAGGTCTGTATCCTTCCCTGGGATTCGGTCTCGGGTACACGCTGAACTCTGTGTACTCCGCTCTCAAACTTGAAGCGAGAATAAGCTCCGTCGCCCTCGATCATAAATGTTACTTCCTTAAATCCTCCGAGCTCGGTCTCATTGGCACTCATAAGCGAGGTCTTAAATCCTTCCGACTCGGCGTACATTGTGTACATACGGTAAAGCACGCCTGCGAAAAGCGCCGCCTCCTCACCGCCGGCTCCCGCGCGTATCTCGACCATAACATTTTTTTCGTCGTTGGGGTCTCGCGGAAGTAACAGCACCTTCAGTTCCTCAAGGAGAAGATCCGTCTTTGGCTTTATTTCTTTATATTCGGCGAGAGCAAGCTCGTACATCTCCGCGTCAAGTGTGTCGTCAAGCATAGCTCGCAGATCCTCGCATTCGGCAACGACCGACTTGTATTCCCGGTATTTTTCAATTATCGGGCTCAGAGTCTTATACTCCTTCATAAGCGCCGTAAAGCGCTCCTGATCCGAGAATATCTCGGGTGAGGCAAGCTCCTCCTCCATAGCACAATAACGGACTTCGGCGTCCTTGAGTTTATCTAACATATTATCTCCGTTTCAAGAGTATTATCGATCAAAAGTATAGAAAGCCTTTATAGCCTTGTGTGTTTCGTAAACGTCGACCTTAGCCGCAAGCTCATAAGGTGCGTGCATGGCAAGAAGTGCCACACCGAGGTCGATGGTCTCTATGTTGTGCTTTGAAATGAACTTTGCAACAGTTCCGCCGCCGCCTGCGTCTACCTTTCCGAGCTCACCCGACTGCCATACTACGCCGTTCGCCGACATAGCAGCTCTGAGCCAAGCTATGAACTCGGGGTTAGCGTCGTTTGTCGAGGACTTTCCACGCGAGCCGGTGTACTTTGTAAATACCGTTCCGCATCCGACGAAGGAGGTGTTCATCTTTTCAAAGACTTCGGGGAAGTTGGGGTCGTATCCGCAGCAAACATCTGCCGAGAGACACTTTGAATTTGCTCTCACGAGTGCGGGGGAAACTCCGAAAGATGCCGAAACGGCATCGATAATATCAAGCATAAGGTCGCACTGCATACCGCTTACGCCGTCGCTTCCGATCTCCTCTTTATCAGCGAGAATACACATAATGGTATGTACGGAATCTTCCGACTCAAGAAGCGCTGTAAGCGAGGGATAAGCGCATACGCGGTCGTCGTGGCCGTAGGAGCCGATCATCGAGCGGTCAAATCCGATGTCTCTTGCCTTTGCGGCAGGAACCACGCAAAGCTCGGAGGAGAAGAAATCCTCTTCGGTTATTCCGTATTTATCGGCTATGAGGGTAAGGACCGCGTTCTTTACAGAATCCTCCTCGTCCTCCGGAATATTTCCGAGGATCACGTTGAGCTGCTCTCCCTTGATACCGCTCTCAAGCGGAAGCTTTGCCTGCTCGTAGCCGAGGTGCGGAAGAAGATCCGAGATGTAGAATATGGGATCCGACTCGTCCTCACCGATGCAAACATTAACAGTATTGCCGTCCTTTGTAAGGATAACGCCGTGAAGCGCAAGAGGAGTTGCAACCCACTGATACTTGCGGATACCGCCATAGTAATGTGTCTTGAAATAAGCAATTCCGGCATCCTCGTAGAGCGGACACTGCTTGAGGTCTATTCTGGGTGCGTCGATGTGAGATGCGGTTATGCGGATACCGTTTTTGATGCTCTCACTGCCTATTTTGAAGGCGAAGAGATTTTTGCCTCGGTTATTGTAGTAAAGTTTGTCTCCGACAGACACCTTATCGCCGAGCGTGTATTCCTTATAGCCATTTGCACTGAGCATTGCAACAGCCGTGTTTACAGCCTCGCGCTCTGTTTTTGAGGAGTCAAGAAAGCTCTTGTAGCCTTCGCAGTAATCGAATGCCGCTTTCGTTACATCCTTGCCGAGTTTTTTGTAAACCGTTTCTTTTTTGTAAAGCAGATCCTTATTCATTTTACTTTTCTCCGTTTCTGTAATATGTATTTTTATAATAATCCATAGCCTTGTTGACTTTTTTGACGTATTTTCTCGTTTCTTCAAACGGAATGTAAGTAAGATTTCCCTTTCCGTCTGAGCAGTCGGGGTCATTCAGCCACTTGGCAACGTTGCCCTCGCCGCCGTTGTATGCGGCAAACACCGTGTCCCAATTATAAAATTTTTCAAAAAGATATCTGAGATAATAGACGCCGTAGCGTATGCTGACCTCGGGCTCGTAAAGTTCGTCAGCAGAAAGATTTTCTCCCAAATGATCCGATGACGTCAGCCATTCAAACGTAGAGGGCATCATCTGCATAAGTCCTCGCGCGCCCGCGCTCGAAGTAGCACCCGCCTTAAAATCGCTCTCGGTCTCGATGACCGCAAAAACGATGTACGGTGGAATATTGTATTCATCGGCGTATTTCTCTACGATATCTCTGTAATCGTCGGGATACATGGCTTTTTCAATGCCCCTGCATGTAAGGTCTGCCATGAAGGCAGCTGCAAAGGACAACACAATGATAAGTATTATGGCAATGGGACGGTTAATCTTTTTTATCTGTGCCATCGGTCTTCCTTTCTGAGAGTAATCCGCCGTCGAGGAGTTTGATTATCTTTGACTGAAATTCCTCAAGTGAGCCGCTGTTTTCGATAACAATGTCGGAGTGTTCGCGGTAAAATTCATCGCTTTTCTGCGCCCTTATCCTCATCAGTGCCTTTTCCTCCGGTATCAGGTCGCGTTCGATTATGCGCAAGAGACGAGCGTTCTCGGGAGCTGTAACCGATATGACCGTCGTACATTCTTTATCAAAGCCCGATTCGATAAGCGTCGGAGCGTCGACCGCCACGATGGAAAAACCATGCCGAGCATAATCTGCGATGATGCGGCGTATCTCAACGAGTACATAGTCGAGGACGGTTTTGTTTAGCAGTTCAAGCTTATCCTTATCTCCGAAAACTGCGGCACCGAGCGCCGAACGGTCAAGCTGTCCGCCCGAAAAAACATCATCACCGAACGCACGCCTCACCGCATCAAGACATTCTGACGGCGGTAACAGGAGAGAATGATATACAGCGTCGGCATCAATACACGGAATGTTTTTTTCTTCAAGGCAACGGCAAAGCAGGCTTTTTCCTGCTCCGCTTGGTCCCGTAATACCGATCACCCTCATAAACCATGTCCTCCTTTACTCGCGTAAGCACAATATATCAAGTTATATTATATCTCATTTTACGTTTTTTTTCAAGGGTTCAGACGCATATTTTTAAACAATCCTTGCAAATTTTAATAAATGATAGTATAATATATATATAAGACCCATACGGAGGTTTAATATGCGATATTCTACTGTACTTTTTGATGCTGACGGTACTCTTCTCGATTTTTCAAGAAGCGAGGACGAGGCGGTACGTGCCACGATGCTCCTCTCGGGCATATCACCGGACGACGAAAATGTGGCTGAATACAGCAAAATAAACGACAGCCTTTGGAAAATGCTCGAGCGTAAGGAGATTGAGAAAAGCGTTTTGCTCTACCGCAGATTCGAGATATTTTGCGAGCATTACGGATACACTGCCGACGCACACAAAATGGCAAAGGACTATATGATCGAGCTCTCGCAAAAAGGCTATCTGCTTGACGGCGCGCGCGAGCTTCTTGCCTCACTTCACGGAAAAGTGAAAATGTACATTATCACAAACGGAGTGGACTTTATACAACGCAGCAGATACGAGCGCTCTGGAATCTCCGAATTTATCGACGGAATATTTATATCGGGCGAGGTAGGCTTTGAAAAGCCGGACTTGCGCTATTTTGATCATGTAGAGCGGAATATAAAGGATTTTTCAAAGGAAAACACGGTAATCATAGGAGATTCTCTGACCTCGGATATCAAGGGAGCAAATAATTGCGGCATCGACTCCTGCTGGTACAACCCCAAAGCAAAACCGCTCTCAAGCGTTGCGCACCCAACGTATACCGCACGTTCATTTGACGAGGTTTACAGCATCATAGAAAAAGGAGATACGTTATGAGCTTCAGTATATCGCAAACCGTCCTCGATGCCCTTGACGCAAGCTTTGTGGAATATTTTTGCGACTACTCAACACGTGAGCACAGCTCGTTTCGCATAGGCGGCAGAGCGTCTTTGGCGATATTCCCGAAGAATCGTGGGCAATTGGTTGACGCTATGCGGATGCTCAACAATGAACAGATCAAATTTTCGGTTATCGGCAACGCATCAAATCTGCTTTTCGCATTTGATGTCTACAACGGTGCTTTGATATTTACCGACCGTCTCTCGTCAATAACGGTCGATGGCAACAGAATAAGCTGCGATGCAGGCGTCTCGCTGACGCACCTTGCGAACACCGCAGCCGCAAATTCGCTCATCGGTCTTGAATTTTCATTCGGAATCCCCGCACTTGTCGGCGGTGCGGTGTATATGAACGCAGGCGCGTACGGAAGACAGATGTCGGATGTAATTGAATATACCGTGGCATATAATGTTTCAAAGGACGTGTGCTACAGAATATACGATGGCGACTTCGGATACAGAAAAAGCACCTATATGCAACATCATGAACTGATATGTCTCGGTGCTTCGTTTATGCTTATGCGTGGCGACATCTCCGCAATTAGAGCAAAAATGGCGGAAAACATGGCATCAAGGCGCGCGAAACAGCCGCTTGAGTTTCCGAGTGCGGGAAGCTACTTCAAACGCCCGGAGGGATATTTTGCCGGCAAACTGATAGAGGATTGCGGACTTAAGGGTCTGCGCGTGGGTGGCGCGGAGGTTTCAAAGAAGCACGCGGGATTCATAGTCAATGTCGGCAATGCTACCTATCGCGATGTCTTGGAGCTTGAAGAAAAAATAAAGGAAAGGGTTTTGTCGGAATTCGGCGTCTCTCTTGAACGAGAGGTACGGATTATAACCGACTGAGAATATGTCATTTACAATTGAAGTCATAAATGAGCTTTTGACGGCAGATTGTTCAAAGACTTGCTGTCGCAAGGCTATGCTGTTCGGACTTTTCTTTGCCGCAAAGCCGGATACCGAAAAAAAGTACGGAATATGTGCCGAATTCAAAACACAGGATATTGCCAAATTCGCATCTAAAATACTGCAAAAGCAATTTTCCGCCGAATCGGAAATCAAGGAGACCGCGCGAGCAGGCAGAAAGCTTTCTTCTCTCTCGGTTTCATCAAAGGCATTGTCCGCCTTTGTCACTGCACTTGACAGAGACGGCGGCGATGCTCAACTGCAAGCTCTTGTAGGATACCGCTGTCGTGAATGCGCCCACAGCTTTATGCGAGGCGCATTTATCGCCTGCGGAAGCATCAACGATCCTCGCAAGGGCTATCATCTTGAATTTGCTCTTCCCTCGGCGTGCCGTGCGCGCTTGATATCAGAAGAGCTCGGCACAGTACTGCCTGCACCGAAGACGGTCATACGCCAAAACAAGGTCGGCGTGTATTATAAAAGCAACGAAACGATATTTGACCTGCTTAACTATATCGGAGGAGGTCAATCACGCTTTTTGCTGACTAATACTTTTATAGAACGGGATATCAGAAACGCCGAAAACAGGGCAACAAATTGCGTTGCCAGAAATATATCAAGATCGGTTGAGGCATCTATGAAACAGATAGAGGCCATACGTTCGCTCGTCGAGAGTGGAAAAATACAGTCATTACCCGAAGAGCTTCGCTATACAGCCGAGCTGAGGCTTGAAAATCCATCGGCATCTCTGTTCGAACTGTCGCACTTGCACGAACCGCCGATTTCAAAATCGGGTCTCAACCGCAGACTCACAAAACTGCTTGAAGAAGCTCAAAGTGAATAATTATTTTATTACCGGTCTTTATTTCAGTCGACCTTCCCCGAAAGAAAGTCGCGAAAAAGGCCGGTTAAAACTATCTACGCTACCTTTCCCGAAAGAAAAGCAGCGTAGATAAATAGTAACCGAACCTGACCGTTACCTTCAGTCTTCTCTTATTTTACGACGGACTGCAAGCACGGATGCAAGGGTAACAAGCAACACGGGCATTACGACGCTGAAGGCCGACGAGCAACCCGGGAAAGCTTGTACGTCGGTTTCCGACGGTGTTTCGCCTTGAGGATCCTCGGTCACCTGCCCCGTGGGAGTTTCCGTGACCTCGTCGGTCGGCTTCTGAACATCGCTCTCTGCATCGGTCTCTACCTCTTTTTTATTTGCAAAGGTGAAAGAAAGAGTGTCAACTACCGTGATCACCCTATTTCCAAGCTCCAGCACGAAAGTGAGGCTGTGCTCACCTTCTGAAAGTCCGTATATGTCGACCCATATATCACATTTTTTGCCGCCGCTTGTACCGTCCGTGCTGATGCTTCCGTCTACCCAGAAAATATTTTCGCGCGCTCCGTCGAGATAATACCCGCCGCGTACGACGGCATCTTCAAAATCAAACCTGCCGCTGAGTACTATTCTTCCGATACCCTCAACAGTCAGTCCGGCATCTGCCGAAATATTTTCGCCGTTAAGCGTATATCCGCCGATCTCTCCGCTTATAAACCCTTCGGTCTTATCAAAATCCAAGAATGATTCGGGATCGGGCTCGGTGATTATTGTTGTAAGCTGAACTACCCTGTCGGTAGAGCTGTTTACTATATATCCACTCACTGTTTCTCCGTCGATCTCGCACTCGGCAAGCAACATACCTCCGATGCCCTCCTCGACGACATCAACAACATTAAACATAGTATACGCAGGCAGTACAGTATAGCTCGATTCTACCGACATATCACTGTAAAGATACTTGTCGGTCGTTGCCATATACATTCCGACTGAAGCATTATTTCCCGAATAATCTATCCTCTTGACCTCGTCGTTTGCTGCATACGGCATCTCGCCGTATCCGTCTATACAGGAATAATCAAGCGCATAGCTCTTAAAATAAACTCCTCCGCCGTTTGAAACCATAGTCGTTCCACCGCTCGTGTTTCCCTCGACCGTATATACTCGCTCACTGTCGGAATAGACAACTATGCCTATATGTCCTATCTGCTTTTCCGGGGACCAACGGAAGAATATAAGATCACCGGTTTTCGGCTGATATTCACCGGCGTTTGCGGCAGACGCGCGGTAATATCCTGCAGAGGCAAGATTGTCCGCCCAACGCTGACATCCAACCTCTCGCCATATGTATTTACTGTACTCGGGGTCATAGTTCGGTGAATTTTCGTCGGCAACGTGCTTCCTGCACCAATCATTCATGCTGTTTTGAGTCGTGGAATGTGACTGCAACAAACAGTACGACACAAATGAAGCACACCAATCGTAATTACCCGTTCCGTATCCGACACCGAAGTCTCCCATATTATAGTTGAATTCCGTGAAGTTATTTCTGCCGCCCGTAGTGCCGCTCATGTCGTCCACCGAATCGCTTTCCATATATCCGAGCTGTGAAAACGCGACAGCCATAAGATCGGTTATATTATCTCCTGTCAGTGGCAAGGATGTAAGATATTTGTAATACTTCCCCGCCGCATAGGATGTAGAGGCGCTGTTGCTGCCCTTTACGTGCGTTATTTTTTCCTGCTCATCCCCATTCGCAAAAATCAACAGCGACGTGCAAGACAGAATTATCGATGCTGACATAAGCGATGCAAGAAGCTTCAATATGTATTTTTTCATAGCTACCGTTCCGTAAAGTTTTTTTGCCGAAATTTATCGGTACGGTATAATTATACCATATCAAAGAATTTTTGTAAAGGGATAAATATACAAAAAAGCAAAGATAGTTTCGCCGCCTGCGGGCGGCGACCAAGGCTCTGCCTTTGGAAACCGCAAACTTTTTGAAAAAAGTTTGATCAAAAACTTTTTGCGTGAGGTATGCACTTGATTTTAATAAAATAAAAAGCTTTCTCGGCAGCGATGAGCTGTCCGAGAAAGCTTCCTCAGAAAAACTACTCGTTATCAAATTTAAACCACATAAAACTGCCTTGATACCATAAAACTTCCTCAAAGCACTGAGTTGTTCGTATCAAGAAAGGTAGCGAAAATCGGATAAAAAACGGGTATAATTACGCGTTGTGAATACCGAGTGCGGCATCGGAGTTATCTGCATCTATGCCGTACTTCTTTGCTTTTCTGTACTCAAAGAACTTAAGAGCGACCTGCTCAAAGAGAGCATAAGAGAGGACGTCCTCTTCCTGCTCCATATAGGGCTTGATCTTCTCACGAAGAGCGTCAAGCTCGGGAGCGAGCCTATCTGCAGGGCGACACTCGATTCTCGGAGTATCTCCGATGATCTTTTTTGCAAACTCGGGATCGATATCTACGGGAGTCTTACCGTACTGACCCTCAACAAGGCCTTTGAACTCCTTGGTTACCATCTTGTATCTCTCGCCGCCGATAACATTGAATACTGCCTGTGTACCCACGATCTGTGACGAAGGAGTTACGAGCGGGGGATAACCTGCGTCAGCTCTTACCTTCGGTACCTCTTCAAGAACCTCGGTGAGCTTATCGGACTTACCCGCCTGCTTGAGCTGAGAAACGAGGTTGGAGAGCATTCCACCGGGAACCTGATAGATCAGCGCATTTACGTCGACCTTGAGCATCTTGGGGTCAAGCAGACCGCTTGCGAGGTATTTCTCACGGATAGGCGCAAAATACTTTGTGATCTCGTCAAGCTGCTCGAGCTTGATTCCCGTATCGTACTCGGTGCCCGCAAGAGTTGCCACTAAAGACTCCGTAGGAGGCTGAGACGTGCCGAGAGCCATTGGCGAAATTGCGGTATCAACGATATCTGCGCCCGCTTCGATGGACTTCAAAAGAGTCATGGAAGCAAGACCCGAGGTGTAGTGTGTGTGTACCTGAATGGGAAGCTTAACTGTCTCCTTGAGCGCCTTTACGAGGTCATACGCGTCGTAAGGCTTAAGAAGACCTGCCATGTCCTTGATACAGATGGAATCAGCACCCATATCTTCAAGTCTCTTCGCGTAATCGGTGTAATAATCAAGCGTATATACGGGACCTGTGGTGTAGCTGATAGCCGCCTGAACGTGTCCCTGCTCCTTCTTTGTAGCCTTGATGGCGGTCTCAAGATTACGTGCATCGTTGAGCGCATCGAATATTCTGAGGATATCAATACCGTTGGCTATCGACTTCTGTACAAAGTACTCGACAACGTCATCCGAGTAGTGTCTGTATCCGAGAATATTCTGTCCTCTGAAGAGCATCTGAAGCTTTGTATTTTTAACTTCTGCGCGGATCTTGCGGAGTCTCTCCCAAGGATCCTCGTTGAGAAAACGCAAGCAAGAGTCGAAGGTAGCGCCACCCCACGCCTCAAGCGAGTGGTAGCCTATTTTATCGAGAGATCCCAAAATGGGAAGCATCTCCTCTGTTGTCATTCTCGTAGCGACAAGCGATTGATGCGAGTCGCGGAGAACAGTTTCTGTAATTTTTACCTTTGCCATATAAATCTGCAACCTCCGTTTTTAGTTAAGCAAACATTGACAGGAATACGCCTGCCGCGACCGCAGAACCGATAACGCCTGCGACGTTAGGTCCCATTGCGTGCATAAGAAGGAAGTTTGAGGGATCCTCTTTTTGACCGACCGTCTGAGAAACTCTTGCCGCCATGGGAACTGCCGAAACCCCCGCAGAACCGATGAGAGGATTGATCTTTCCACGTGTGATCCAGTTCATTATCTTTGCGGTGAGCAGACCGCCGACTGTAGAGATGCAGAACGCAACGAGTCCGAGTGCGATAATGAGGAGAGTCTCCAAACGCAGGAAGTTTTCTGCGCTTGCGGTAGCACCGACGGAAATGCCGAGGAATATAGTTACGATATTCATAAGCTCATTCTGTGCGGTCTTGGAAAGTCTGTCGGTAACTCCGCAAACATTGAGAAGGTTACCGAACATAAGACATCCGACAAGCGGAACGGCATCGGGGACTATAAGTCCGACGATAAAGGTAACTACTATCGGGAAGAGTATCTTTTCAACCTTAGATACCTGACGAAGAGCGACCATCTTTATACGGCGTTCTTTCTTTGTGGTGAGCAGCTTCATAAAGGGAGGCTGGATCATCGGGATAAGAGCCATATAACTGTACGCCGCTATCGCGATAGCTCCGAGCAACGCGGGAGCAAGCGTTTTGGTAACGAGTATTGCCGTGGGTCCGTCTGCGCCGCCTATAATACCGATGGCTGCCGCTTCCTCGGGAGCAAATCCGAGCAAAAGCGCGCCTACAAAGGCAACAAATACTCCAAGCTGAGCTCCTGCACCGATGAGCAGGCTCTTGGGGTTGGATATGAGCGGAGAGAAATCGGTCATAGCGCCTATACCGATAAATATAAGCGACGGATAGATACCCAGCTTTACGCCGAGATAAAGGAGATCCAAAAGTCCGCCATCATGAAGTACGCTTCCGTAATTTACAGACGTAAGCGATTCCATAAGAATATCATAGGATTCCTGCGTAAATACCGCGTCAGCGGTTCCCGTGAACAGAGAATCAACGCCTACTCCGTTTGCAAGCAGATCCTGATACTCTGAGACCGTCAGTATTCCATCCTCAAATGCGGCACTGATTGCATCGACCGCATCCTGAGGCGGGATGAAGAGCTCAAGATGGAACAGTCCGCTTCCGGGAAGATTTGTAAGAAGCATACCTATAGCAATCGGAAGGAGCAGCAATGGCTCAAACTTCTTGACTATCGCCAGATAAACGAGAACGAACGCGATAACAAACATTATTGCGGTCTGCCACCAATTCTCATTTTCAAACAGTCGCGCTATGCCGGTCGTGCTTAAAAAATTGTTTATAGTTTCAAGCATACAACTGTTTTCCTTTCATTAATTCAGCTATGTCCGGAAAATCAGTTGAGGGTTATGAGAACTGCATCTGTCTCAACGCTTGCGCCCTGAGCTACTTCAACGCTTGCAACAACGCCGTCCTGAGGTGCACATATGTCGTTTTCCATCTTCATTGCCTCAAGAACGATAAGAACGTCGCCTTTCTTTACAGATGCCCCTGCCTTGCAGTTGACCTTCATAATGTTTCCCGGCATCGGGGCCTTAACGCTTACAGAGCCTGCCGAGCCGCTCGCTTTGGAAGCTGCGGGAGCCGCCTTGGGTGCTGCTGCGGGAGCTGCCTTGGGTGCTGCGGGTGCCGCCGTGGGAGCAACGGGAGCAGCAGCGGTAGCGCCTGCTTCTTCGACTTCAACAGTATAGGTAACACCGTTTACAGTAATATTGTAAGTTTTCATTTTTAATACCTCAACCTTTCAAAAATTATTTTACGTTCCAAGCCTTACCGCCGTTGGTTCTGCGGAAGGATACTACTCTGAAGCCGCCATTTGCGGCGCTCGGGTCTTCACTCTCCATATAAGCGGCTACTGCAGCCGTAATAACGGCAATCAGCTCTTCGTCCGACGAGTTCTGCTCCGGAATAGGAGCGGGTTCTTCATCAGCCGATTCGGGCGCTTTCTCGGCTGCCGGGGCTTTCTTCTTGGGAGTATTGGATCTTGAAAAGATCACTTTAAACATTGCAAGCACTGCCCAAAGAATGGAAAGCACGGCAAAAAGCATACCCATACCAAGCAACGGAGTTTGCCAAAGCATATTCACGGTCTCCTGCGTGAGCGCCAATGCAGTGGGCGTTGTTAAATTCAACATGTTGAATAACATACCTTACCTCCGCTCAAAGAGGCATATTTGCGTGGCGGCGGTCGGGATCTCCCTCTGCCTTAGACGCAAGCATTGAAAGCGTTGCGCAAATTCTCGCACGAAGCTCTTCGGGAGCAACGACGTCGTCTATCTCTCCGCAGTCGCAAGCCTCGGTCGCGGATGCGCACTTCTCTTTCCATTCTTTCTCAAGCTCCTCGCGGCTCTTCTCTCCGACCTTGGAGTTCCATACAAAGGCAACAGACGCCTCGGGAGAGAGAACGCTGATGCAGGCGGTTGGAAGTGCCAGTGCCATATCGGCACCAACAGATTTGGAGCCGAGAAGCGTGAACGCCGCACCGTACGCTTTGCCGACGACTACGGTCAGCTTTGCGTTCTGTGCAGATGTGTAAGCGTAAGCAAGCTTTGCAAGTTCGGAAGCGTATGCCGCACTCTCTGCCTCGAGGCTTACGTCAAGTCCCTCGCTGTCAACGAGAGTTACCACGGGAAGTGCGAAACTGTCGCAGAAGTTTACGAGCTTTGCTATCGCTCTTGCCGATTTGATATCAAGGATTCCCTTATTTTCGGGTACAGAAGCTACAACACCTGCTGTGATGCCGCCAAAGGAAGCAAAACCGAGAACGGTATTCTTTGTATAATCTGCATATATACGAGTAAATTCACCGTTGTCGGAAAGAGTGCTTACAAGTTCATCTGCCTTGTAGTTATCAGTATCTATGGAAACGGCTCTGTTCATGTCGTCACCGTTGTCAGCGAATGTTCCGCTTGCGTTGTTTGCGGGAAGAATATCAACGAGTTTTCTTACAAAATCAAAGGCTTCAGCCTCATCCTTTGCATTGTAAGCCGAAATTCCGCTTGCCGCCGCATAGTCTGCACTGCCCGCTTCTCTTCCGATAATGAAAGGAGAATTAACGTAAAGCTTTGATACGTCCTTTACGGTCACCGTAAAGTCGAACATCGAAGCAACAACTGCCGATGAACCGCCGCAAACACCGTCAACAACAGCTATCTGAGGAATGATTCCCGACGCATCGGAAACGCATTTCATAAATCTGCCGTAAGCCGCGAGAGCCGCTGCTCCGTCATAAACCACAGCTCCTGCGCTGTCAAAGACGCCGATAACGGGCGCACCGTTCTTAACCGCAAGAGCATACATATTGGCGATCTTCTTTGCGTGTCTCTCGCCGAATGCGCCCTTAGTCCTGCCGCTGTCCTGAACGAATGCGAAAGCGAGATTTCCGTTCACCGCTCCGTAGCCGCAAAGGACACCTTCAAAATCAGCCTCACTGCCCTGTCTCTTCGTATATGCGCCGAGTTCTACAAAGGTTCCGGAATCGAAGATAGCCTCGAGCTTTGCCTTGGACTGACCGTACATTTTTTCGTCAATCTGTACCATAAATGTACCTCCGTTATATCTTTTGAGAGTATTATTGACATGGATTTTTCAATCTACCACATTACCCCAATTTTAATATAATTTTATCACAATGTAAAGACTTTTGCAAGTAAACTGCAAAAATAATTTTGTTAATTTTATATGAACGTCAAAAAATATACTGCGCTTTGGTCTTTTTTTCATATTTTAATGAAGAAGCAAATATATTTGTATCAAAGGACCAAACAGTCATATTCGTATAAACATGTTTTCAAAAGAGGTAGGTATGAAAAAGAAATTTTCAGAGAGCAAAGCGTCTGCCGGTAAAAAAGAATTCTCATTGGGCGTTCGTATACTTACGGGCACAGCTTTTGGAGTCGGTGTAGGACTTCTGTCGTTGTCCGCGCTCCTTTTGGCATTTGCCGTATTATGTCTTTTCACAAAAAATCCTCATGTTATGATAACTCCCCTCTCCTTTGCGGCAATCTATCTCTCGTCCTTTATATCGGGACTTTTTACAGCAAAGAGGAACAAAAGCAGCTCTGTTCTGCTCTGCGGAGTTTTAAGTGGAGCCTGCTTTGCCGCATTGCTTTGGTTGATATTCTTTCTTTTGGGGTTTGTCGGACTTGAGGGGGACGGTTCCGGGTATTCGTTGATCTTCCGCTTGCTTATTATTCCCGCATCGGTCATAGGATCCTTGTGCTCGCTTAAACAATCCAATCACAAAAAACGGAGAAAATTTTAGCTAAAATATATTTCGACAAATTTTTTAAAATCTATTGATTTTTACTTAATAATATGTTAACATATAATAGATGATAGAGGCGCGGGAAGGATAAGTATTCAGGGCTCGCGGACGGTTCCGTCTGATGAAAGGTCTTCTCGCCGAGGTTTTGCGCAAAAACCGTGGTGCGCATAGCCGGTACTCGTGCAAAATATGCCCTGTACTGTCACATTCGTGGAGCGCTATCGTTGTTGTATGGTAATTTTACCGCAATGCTCCGCGTTGCGGTATTTTTATTTTTTTAAAAAATAAAGGAGAAAACAAATGGAAGGCACAATATGGGCTTTTTTACCCGCTGTCATCGCCATAGTTCTCGCTCTGGTTACCAAGCAGGTCTACATTTCCCTGTTCTTCGGAATCTTTGTCGGCGCTATGATGTATGCGGGCGGCAACCCGCTTAAAGCATTATTCACACTTTTTCAGGTAATGAGCGAAAAGGTGGGCGGTAACACTCCGATCATCGTCTTTTTGGTCGTACTCGGTATTCTGGTGGTACTTATGCAGAAATCCGGGGGAGCGAAGGCATACGGTGATTGGGCAGGTAAAAGGATAAAATCAAAAAGCGGCGCTCTTGCGGCTACCGCAGGACTTGGCTGTCTTATATTCGTTGACGACTACTTCAACTGCCTGACGGTAGGCTCGGTAATGCGTCCCGTTACCGACAAGTTCAAAATTTCAAGAGCGAAGCTTGCGTATATCATAGACGCAACCGCAGCTCCCGTATGTATAATAGCACCTATTTCGAGCTGGGCAGCGGCTGTCTCGGGTGAGCTTGAGGGCGACGGCCTTATGGTATTTATCAGCACGATTCCTTTCAACGTATACGCGCTTCTGACTCTGGTCATGGTCTTCTCTCTCTGCTTCTTCAAATTCGATTTCGGCAAGATGAGGCGCAACGACATCATCGCAGAGACAACAGGCGACCTGCACGCGGGAGAAGCAACAAACGATGAGGTCGGTTCAGAGATCCCCGCTAATCCCAATGGCAAGGTTCGCCATCTTCTCATCCCCGTTATCGTTCTTATCGTCTGCTGCATCGGCGGAATGCTCTTCACCGGTTTCTTCTATAACTGGGATACAGGTCTCATCGACACCGAGCTTCAGTCCTCAAATTTCATCGAAGCATTCTCCAACTGCGACGCAGGTATGTCGCTCGCCATCGGTTCAACGATAGCACTCTTCATTATCGCAATTTACTACATGATCACACGAGTTGTTTCCTTCAAGGATATTACCGGAAGCTTTACGGAAGGCTTCAAGGCGATGGTTCCCGCAATACTTATTCTTACCTTCGCATGGTCTATTTCCGGCATTATGGGAGCTAAGGGCGGATATCTCGATGCTCAGGCATTCGTTGAAGCAAATCTTGCAAACAGCTCCTTCCCGCAGTTCCTCTTCCCTGCAATATTCTTTGTTATCGCGGGTCTTATTGCATTTGCGACCGGTACTTCGTGGGGAACTTTCGGAGTACTCGTCCCCATCGCAGTTACGATTCTCGGCGGAGGCAGTACGCTCGCCCTCATCACGGTTTCGGCTACTCTCGGCGGAGCTGTTTGCGGCGACCATCTCTCGCCCATCTCGGATACGACAATACTCGCATCCGCAGGCGCTGAATGTAACCACGTCGACCATGTAAACACTCAGTTGCCTTACGCTATACTCGTGGCTGCTATCGCGGCTGTCTCCTATTTGATTGCAGGTCTTTGTGCAGGTCTCGGCGGAATTCTCAGCGCGATCATCATGTGGGCAGCGACACTCGTTATGTTCGCCGCCGCGGTTTTCTTAATTAAGCTTATATTAAAGAAAAAAGTGCAAAAGTCTGAACAAAATTAATTTTACAACATAAAAAACGCTTATGATGCCGGTTCATCATAAGCGTTTTTTAATACTTTCATATATCAAAGCTTAGCCAAAACAGTCTTGATCACTCCGAAAAATCTCTCAAACGAAGCCTTATCGAGCGCCTCGTCTGGAGAATGAAGATCGAGTACAACGGGTCCGCAGGATATCACGTCAAGCCCTTTGAGCTTCTCGCTTATAACTCCACATTCAAGACCTGCGTGTATCGTCAGTATCTCGGGCTCCTTTCCGTATAGTTCTCTGTAACACTCAGAATACTTCTCACGAACTGCCGAGCTTTCGGAATAGCTCCAACCGGGATAACGACTCGTGATAACGTGAGTCATACCCAGCTGTTTTGCGTAAGCATCAAGCTGTTCTGTCGAAGCATCGAGCTGAGAATTGCGAGAAGAGCGCGCGAAGAAGACCACACGTATCTCGCGAATTCCGTCCTCAGTTTCAATAACTCCAAGATTTCTTGAATATTCGACCAATCCTTCAATGCAGTGATTCATTTCAAAAACACCGTTCTGTACGGTATCGAGCAAGAAAAACAGTTTTTCCGAGGACACCCTGTCGGCGCACTTCTCCGCCGCGCTGTCGCATACTCTCGCGGCAAGTGAAAATCCGTCATCGTCGTGACAAAGCTCCTCTCGCACGACCTCGGCAAGTGCCTTTGCCGAGGCAATAACAGCCTCGGGCTCGCTTGTAGCCAGCTTCGCGTATGCCTCACGCGGAATGGCGTTATCCTTGCTTCCGCCACCGATATCGACAAGTTTGATATCATGATCGTTTGAAAGAGACAGCAATATTCTTCCGAGCAGCTTGTTCGCGTTCGTCCTTCCGCGGTGAATATCTTCACCCGAATGTCCACCCGCAAGTCCGCTTATCTCCAGCGATACTATGCTCTCATCACCCGATATCATCTCTGTGTCGGGCACAAAATGCATTACCGAACGCACTCCGCCCGCACAACCCGATATTATCTGCGACTCATCGGCGCTGTCCATATTTATCATTCTCGTGGCGCTGACACGGCTGTAATCAAAGAAGTTTGCACCCTCCATGCCGACCTCTTCGCTGACAGTGAAAAGACATTCGATCGGCGGATGCGAGGGGATATTGCCCTCTGCGCCGTCAAGAATATACAGCATAGTTGCTACCGCCACTCCGTTATCTGCGCCGAGTGTCGTGCCCTGAGCTCTTATCCAACCGTCCTTCTCAAAGAGCTTAATGCCATCGTTCAAAAAATCGTGCTCGACGCCCGAATTTTTCTCGCAGACCATATCGGTGTGTCCTTGAAGCAAAACGGCAGCCTCATTTTCTCTGCCCGCGGTTGCTCCGAGCTTTATGAAAACATTATGGATCTCATCCCGATAGTATTCAAGTCCACGTTCACGTGCAAAGTCACAAAGATAATCGGCTATCTTTTCCTCGTGGTAAGATGATCTCGGGATATCGGAAATTTTTTCAAAATATTTCATCAATCCGGGATATGCAAAACCGTTACTCAACATAAAACACCTCGTATATAAAGCTTAAATTCAATTGCAGAACACATATTTGTTTTGCTCCGACTCTCACGTTATTTCATTCCTCTGTATCTTGAAAGATCTATAGCTCCCTCCGGCATACCATTAAGCATCGTAAGTACTCTGCCCGTACCGAGTGCCACACACTTTGTCGGATCCTTTGCAAGTCTGGTCTTGATACCCGTAACGTCCTCTATCAGCCTGTCAAGCCCCTGCAAAAGACTGCCGCCGCCTGCAAGTATAATACCGTTCTTAAGTATATCGCCCACAAGCTCGGGCGGGGTTCGCTCGATGACCGAGCATATGGCATCAAGTATCGCCGAGATCGGCTCCATCATGGCCTCAAGCATCTCCTTTGAAGAGATCACTATATTTTTCGGAAGTCCCTGTATCAGACATCTTCCCTTGACCTCAAGTGTCATAGCCTCACCGTGCTCGTAGACTGCTCCGATCTGTATCTTGATCTTTTCAGCCGTTCTCTCACCTATGGCAACGTTGAACTTTCTGCGAACGTAGCGCATGATCGCTTCGTCGAATTTGTCTCCTGCGACCTTGAGCGACTGCGACACCACCACTCCTCCAAGCGATATTACCGCAACGTCGGTAGTTCCGCCGCCGATATCGACTATCATATTTCCGACAGGGCTGTATATATCAACGCCTGCGCCGAGCGCCGCCGCTACCGGCTCATCTATGAGATAGGTCTTTCGCGCTCCCGCCTGAGTTCCGGCGTCGATCACGGCTCTTTCCTCGACCTCAGATATTCCGGTGGGAATACAGATGACGACCTTAGGCTGAAATACCGAATTCCCGCACGCACGGCGAATAAAATACTGTATCATCTTCTGCGTTACATCGTAACGGCTGATAACCCCCTCTTTCAGAGGACGGATAACTTCGATATGTGCGGGATTTCTGCCGAGCATAGCCTGAGCATCCTTGCCGATCTTCGTGATGCAGTCCATAGTCGTATCGACTGCGACGACCGACGGCTCATTAAGTACTATTCCTTTGCCTTCAACGTACACAAGCACTGTAGCCGTTCCGAGATCTATTCCGATATTCCTCGAAAACAGCTGTTTGGACAAAAAAGCCATAACGTCCTCCTTTCATAAGAGCTTATACACATTTATATTATACAATGAAAAGTCAAAAAATGCAATAGTAATCTTTCATCCTGCGCTACTAATTTCTTTATTGATGTTGCTTGCGATCGAAAAACAGAGAATTCCCTTGGCTCCTGCCTTGCGCAAAAGCACCACGCAGGTAGAAAGACTTGTACCCGTAGTAACTATGTCGTCAAAAAGAAGGATATATCTCCCCTTTATGCGATCTTCATTCTCAGGTTTGATATACATAATACTTTTCATATTTTTTCTGCGCTGTTCAGAATTGAGCTTTTTCTGCTCCTTACCGCCGAATCGCCTTTTGATGACGGCGGAATACTCGGCGCCAAGCCTTTTTGACAATGCCCGACAGATCTGCTCCGACTGATCAAAGCCGTATTCGTATACCGCTCTGCGTCCGCGCGGCATATTTACCACAAGCATATCCTCGCTTGAAATTCCGAGCGCGTCGGTCTCCTCTTTAACAAGCCTTACAAGCTCGCGTGCGACAAAATCAGATGCTCGCGCGCTCTTGTTATGCTTAAGATAATAAACAAGCTTATTCTGTGCTTCATTTTCCTTTTTGGCACTGTAGAAAAACAATTTTCGAAGTGTAAGCGCACCGGAGCGCGCAAGCTGCTTCGGCATACACGAGCACTCGCTTGCCGCACCGTAACATTCGGGGCAGCTTTCGGTCTTTGCGACCTGCCATGCAAGACGGCAGGTCGGGCAAAACGCATCCTCAAAACTATCCTCACCCAGAATATTTCGACAGCAAACGCATTTTCTCACGATAAGTATTCTTTTTGCGTAATCGACAAAACTCATGATTCCCCTCCGAGCCATCGACATAGTCCCGTGTAACGCATGGACTGACGGTTATTCGCCACCATTTCGGAAATAATGTCCTCTCTTCCGACGAGTATGACCATATTCTGTGCTCGCGTAACCGCCGTATACAAAAGATTTCTCGTATGGAGCATGAGCGGCGCCGTACACATGGGGATGATAACTATCGGGTACTCGCTTCCCTGACTCTTATGCACCGTAACGGCATACGCATGTTCAAGATCCTCAAGAAGCGAAAAATCGTATATCACGCGGCGCTCATCAAAGATAATGGTCATCTCATTCTCAAAAGAATTGACAGTCTCTATCACCCCGATATCGCCGTTGAATATGCCGTTTCCATTCTTGCCGTCATATTCGCGTGTCCATTCGATATCATAATTGTTTCTTGTCTGCATCACCCTGTCACCCTCTCGGAAAACGCGGTCGCGAAATCTGTATTCTCGCTTACTGTCAGTACGGGGATTGAGCGATTGCTGAAGCATTATATTGAGGTTTTCGGTTCCCGCCTCACCCTTTCGTGAGGCGCAGATGACCTGTATCCCGTTTTTCGTTATATCGCCGTAAGCGCGCGGCAAACGGTTTTTGCACAGATCGGTAACCGTCGCGGCAATATCGCGGTCGGATGTCCTGCGAAGATAGAAGAAGTCCTTATCCTTTGCAAAAAGCTCGGGCATCCTTCCGTTATTTATCGCGTGAGCATTCGTAACTATAAGGCTTTGCTGTGCCTGACGAAAGATCTCTGTCAGGCGCACGGTTGAAAATCTCTTGCTGTCTATAATATCCCGAAGCACGTTGCCCGCGCCTACAGACGGAAGCTGGTCGGAGTCTCCGATAATGATTATTCTCGACCCGGGTTTTACAGCCTTCAGCAAGGCGCACATCAGGGTACTGTCTATCATTGAAGCCTCGTCGACGATGATTATCTGCTCGTCAAGAAGCTCAAATTCGTTTCGGTTAAATACCGCCTTGCCGTCGGGGCTGTAGTTCATTTCAAGCAAACGGTGTATTGTCTTTGCCTCCATCGAGGTGGCTTCGGACAGGCGCTTGGCAGCTCTGCCCGTAGGTGCGGCAAGTGCGATGCCGTATCCCATACTGTCAAAAATATGTATCAATGCACGCACCACGGTAGTCTTACCCGTTCCGGGACCTCCGGTCAGCACCAACACTCCGTATCGAAGCGCGTCCGAAATGGCCTGCTTTTGCAGAAACGCGTACTCAATACCCGATTTGAGTTCCTCGCGCTCGATAAATCTGTCAACGTCCCGGACGTCGACGCTTACGCACATTTTATCAAGCAGTAAAAGCTTTTCGGCTATATATTTTTCCTCGTCATAAGCCTCGGAAAGATATATCAGCTGCACCTCGCCGCAAAGCACGTATTTAAATCGCCCCATGCGGATGAGCTCAGAGATACCGCGGTCGGTATCATCAACAGCTACACCGAGAAGCTCGGCACCTGCCGCCGAAAGTTTTTCGCGAGGCAGGCAAACGTGACCGTTATGTATCGAATTACGCATCAGAATATAGGAAAGACCGCTCATTATTCGGTCAAAATTGCCGTTTTGAATTCCGAGATTGCTCGCCAACAGGTCGGCGCGTTCAAAGCCTATTCCCTCGATCTCATTACAAAGCCTGTAAGGGTTTTTCTTGGCTATATCTACCGAAGCACTGCCCCATTTTTTGTATATTTTAACAGTGGTTGCTGTCCCGAAATAATCCCTGAAGAACATCATCGCCGAGCGTATGCCCGCCTGCTCTTTAAAGCTTTCGGAAGCTGCAAGTGCGGTATTTACCGATATTCCCTTTATATTTGCGAGCCATTCGGGATGATTTTCCATAACGTCAAAGGTATCCTCTCCGAACTCATCAACTATCTTTCGGGCAGTTTTAGGTCCGATACCTTTGATCGCACGTGATGAAAGGTATCGGAGCATCGACGCGGTATCCGCAGGCATAAGTCTCTCGTACTGATCAACAGAAAACTGCCTGCCGTATTTCGGGCTGTGTACCCATTTCCCGTACACACAAAGCCTGTCACCCTCGCACAGCATCGGCATAATTCCGCAGACCGTAACTACGTCGTTATCCGTCGAAAGATCGCATACCGTATATCCGTTATCCTCGTTGCAAAAAACGATCTGTTCTATCGATCCCTCAAGCTTTTCAAGCCCATAGGGATCTTTGTTCTCTGCAAATGACATATGCTCCTCCTTTCATTGAGACATTTAGCCGATTGTAAAAATCAGCGATTTCAAATCAAATCCGTTTTTTCGGTGGCTTTGCCGCCGAAAAAACACCGCTAAGACGAGCAAAGCGAGTCCGCGCACCGAGGGGAGCCGCCAAAATCTCCGATTTTGGCAGGCGGCGATAAGTGCGCGTATCCCCGCCGCGCGGCTCTCAATTGGAAAACGCAGTTTTACAATTGACTATTGAGACATTCAAAAAGAGCGTAATGCAAACGTCTTTGCGCGGTCTGCATTACGCTGATCTCTGTTTTTTAAAGTGCCGCCTTTATCTTCTCGGCGAGATCGCGTTTCTCCCAAGGAAGATCTATGTCCTCTCTGCCTACATGTCCGTATGCTGCCGTCTGACAGTAGATAGGTCTGCGCAGATCGAAATACTTGATGATAGCGGCAGGTCTGAAGTCAAAGCACTTGTCTACCGCCGTCGCTATAGCCGCTTCGTCTGCCTTGCCGGTACCAAACGTGTCCACCATTACAGATACAGGCCTTGCAACGCCGATTGCGTACGCAAGCTGTACCTCGCACTTATCTGCAAGACCTGCCGCAACGATGTTCTTCGCCACATACCTTGCCGCGTAGGACGCCGAACGGTCGACCTTCGTAGGATCCTTACCCGAGAATGCTCCGCCGCCATGACGCGAGTATCCGCCGTAGGTATCAACTATGATCTTCCTTCCCGTGAGTCCCGTATCTCCGGCAGGACCGCCTACTACAAATCTTCCGGTGGGGTTCACGTATATCTTTGTATCGCCGTCCATCAAGGATGCGGGAACTATCTGCTTTATAACCTGCTCTATCATATCCCTGCGGATCTGCTCAAGCTCGACTTCAGCCGCATGCTGTGTGGAGATAACGACGGTATCGACACGTACCGGCTTTCCGTCGTGATATTCAACGGTTACCTGAGTCTTTCCGTCGGGTCGGAGATAATCGAGAGTGCCGTTCTTTCGCACTTCTGTAAGTCTCTTTGCCAGCTTGTGCGCAAGCGAGATGGGCAGGGGCATAAGCTCCTCGGTCTCATTGCAGGCATATCCGAACATAAGTCCCTGGTCTCCCGCACCTATATCAAGCTCGTCTGCTTCTCCGCTCTTTGCTTCAAGCGACTTGTCAACACCCATTGCAATATCGGGAGACTGCTCGTGAATAGAGCTCAGTACGGCGCAGCTGTCGCAGTCGAAGCCGTATTTTGCTCTGGTATATCCGATCTCACGGACAGTATCTCTTACTATCTTCTGAAAATCTATAGACGCCTTTGTCGTGATCTCACCCATAACCGTAACGAGTCCGGTCGTACAAAAAGTCTCACACGCTACACGCGACATTGGGTCCTGCGCAAGCAGTGCATCGAGTATCGCGTCTGAAATTTTGTCGGAAATTTTGTCGGGGTGTCCTTCTGTCACCGATTCGGACGTAAAAAGCATTTTCTTCATTTTCTTTTTCCTTTCATCAAAAAATCTCCGAGAGACCCGGAGATTTTTGCTTTCTCATCTTCCGGAATTAGCACCTTACGTCAGCGCAGGTTGCCGTGGTTTCATTGAGCCTGTCTCTCCGCCACTCTTGATAAGATTAGATATTTTACTATCTTTTGTATTATATCATATGATCGCATTTTTTTCAACATATTTTTCAATATATTTTTCAAAAAGTTAAAAAATGCGATATTTTTTCCAAATCAGTTAAAGGCTATCTTACCGCCGAGCACTAAAAAGATAACGCAAAGTGCCGCAACGGCAATAATTCCGCCGATGACCCACACGAGGACCGTACGCTTCATACTGCTTTCATTCTGCTCATCCGTATTATCCTTTTGCTTTCCGAATCCGCTCTTTTTGAGCACCTTAGATATCGGCTTATACAAACAGAGAGTGAGTGCCGCGTTGAGGATCGCCTTAACGAGGTTAAAAGGAAGCAAAAGCGTTGGTATCATCTGCAGTATATCCTTCTGGGTTATACCTGCGTACGCCATATAGTAGGGTGTGATAAAGAGATTTGCGACCATCATTACAGCAGTCATCGAAAGAACAGCCGCACAAAGTCCCGCAATTGCACCCGAAAGCGTCTTTTTGAATTTATATACCGTGCTTGCTACAATAACAAACGAGCCACTGCTCAAGATATTCATGATAAGTCCATAGGGACCGGTTTCGCTCGTCGGATATTCAAGTAGCGGCACGAGCACTGAAAGTACCGCGCCTGCCGCCGGTCCGAAGTACATACCCGCGATGGTCATTACGACATCCTTAACATCAAGGTTGAGAAATGCCACGGGAATATGTACGAAATGCACTACGTACGCCAATGCGGCAAACACCGCAAGAACCGTTAATTTTTTTATCTTTTCGGTTGTATTGATTTTTGTATTCATAAAAAATTCTCCCTTACAAAACGTTATGGGAGAAGATATTATAGCTATGCTATTAAAATTATATCTTCTCTCATCCGGACTTTACCGTCGGTGCAGGAATCTCACCTGCTCGGCGCAGAAGCTTATCTTCTGCGTTCGCGGACTTTACCGCCGGTATGGAATTTCACCAATCCCCAAAGATATTTCTATCTGTCTTTAAAACTTTAAAAAGCAGCGCCGAGGAATATTCCTCGGCGCCTTGTGTGAGTTTAATTACTCAATGATGCTGGAAACGACGCCGGAACCAACTGTTCTGCCACCCTCACGGATAGCGAAACGAAGTCCCTCTTCAATAGCGATAGGTGTGATAAGCTCAACGGTCATATCAACGTTATCGCCGGGACGGCACATCTCAACGTCAGCGGGAAGACCGATAACGCCGGTAACGTCGGTTGTTCTGAAGTAGAACTGAGGTCTGTAACCTGCGAGGAAGGGCTTCTTACGGCCGCCTTCCTTCTCGGTAAGAACGTAAACGTGACCTACGAACTTTGTGTGGGGATGAACGGAGCCGGGCTTAGCGAGAACCTGTCCACGCTCGATCTCATCCTTAGCTATACCACGAAGAAGAGCACCGATGTTATCACCTGCCTCTGCCTGAGGAAGGAGCTTGTGGAACATCTCAACACCGGTAACGGTGGTATTCTTCTTCTCGTCGGTAAGACCAACGATCTCAACAACGTCGCCAACCTTAACGGTACCACGCTCAACTCTACCGGTTGCAACGGTACCACGTCCGGAGATGGAGAATACGTCCTCTACGGGCATAAGGAAGTCGAGGTCAGCCTGACGCTCAGGGGTAGGAATGAAAGTATCTACTGCTTCCATAAGCTCGAAAATAGGAGCATACTCGGGAGCATTGGGATCCGTGCTTGCAGACTCAAGTGCCTCGCGAGCAGATCCGCGGATGATAGGAGTATCATCGCCGGGGAAATCGTAAGAAGAGAGAAGATCTCTGATCTCCATCTCAACGAGATCGAGAAGCTCATCATCGTCAACAAGGTCGGTCTTGTTCATGAATACAACGATTGCGGGAACGCCAACCTGACGAGCGAGAAGAACGTGCTCACGAGTCTGCTGAAGAGGTCCGTCTGTACCTGCAACAACGAGGATCGCGCCGTCCATCTGAGCCGCACCGGTGATCATGTTCTTAACGTAGTCAGCGTGACCGGGGCAGTCAACGTGTGCGTAGTGACGGTTGTCAGTCTCGTACTCAACGTGTCTTGTGTTGATTGTGATACCTCTTGCTCTCTCCTCGGGAGCGTTGTCGATCTGGTCATATGCCATGAACTCAACGTTACCGTTCTTGAGACCGAGGGTCTTTGTGATTGCTGCTGTAAGTGTGGTCTTACCGTGGTCAACGTGACCAATGGTACCAATGTTAACGTGGGGCTTTGTACGTTCAAATGTAGCCTTTGCCATTTTGAAAATCCTCCATTAAAGTTATTTTTAATTTAAATTTTTTAAATTTTATCAGTTATTTTTAGCTCTCTGCGTAACGATCTGTTCCTGAATGGACTTAGGAACTTCTGCAAAGTGGCTGGGTTCCATAGAGTAAACTCCGCGTCCCTGTGTCATGGAACGAAGGTCTGTGGCATATCCGAACATTTCGGACAGAGGAACCATTGCGGTGATCTCCTGAACTCCGTTGTTGGACTCCATGGACTGGATCTGTCCGCGGCGAGAGTTGAAACCACCCATAACGCTTCCGAGATACTCGTCGGGAACGATGGCAACGACCTTTGTGATCGGCTCGGTGAGCACGGGGTCTGCCTTTCTCATAGCTTCCTTGAACGCCATAGAGCCTGCGATCTTGAATGCCATTTCCGAAGAGTCGACTTCGTGATAAGAACCGTCGTAAAGTGTTACCTTAACGTCAACTACGTTGTAACCTGCAAGAACACCGTTCTGCATAGCTCCCTGAATACCCTGGTTAACAGGCTCGATGAATTCCTTCGGAATAGCACCACCCGTAACGGCATTGATAAACTCATATCCCTTGCCGGGCTCATTGGGTTCAAGAATGATCTTAACGTGTCCATACTGACCGGAACCACCGGACTGACGCTTGTACTTGCACTCATGGTCGACCTTCTTGCGAATGGTCTCCTTATATGCAACCTGAGGCTTACCGATGTTAGCCTCTACCTTGAACTCACGGAGAAGTCTGTCTACGATGATCTCAAGGTGAAGCTCACCCATTCCTGCGATAATTGTCTGACCGGTCTCTTCATTGGTGTAGGTACGGAAGGTGGGGTCTTCCTCTGCAAGCTTGGAGAGTGCGATACCCATCTTTTCCTGGCCTGCACGAGTCTTGGGCTCGATAGCAACACGGATAACAGGCTCGGGGAATTCCATATTTTCAAGGATGATGGGATGCTTCTCGTCACAGAAGGTATCACCTGTCGTAGTGTTCTTTACACCCGAAACAGCCGCGATGTCACCGCTGTAGCATACATCTATATCCTTACGGTCATTTGCATGCATCTGAAGAATACGACCGAAACGCTCCCTTGTACCCTTGGAAGAGTTGTAAGCCGTCGTACCTGCTTCGATCATACCCGAGTAAACGCGGAAGAAGCAAAGCTTTCCTACGAAGGGGTCGGTCATGATCTTGAATGCAAGCGCGGAGAAGGGCTCATCGTCGGATGCAATCCTCTCGTCCTCTTCTTCGGTATCGGGGTTGATACCCTTGATAGCGGGGATATCCACAGGAGAAGGCATATAGTCGACAACTGCGTCAAGCAGCTTCTGGACACCCTTGTTTCTGTAAGAAGTACCGCAAACGACAGGAACGATCTGGTTGGCGATGGTAGCCTTTCTGAGGGCTGCCTTAAGCTCATCAACAGTGATCTCCTCGCCGCCGAAGTACTTTTCCATAAGATCTTCGTCTGTCTCGCAGATGGACTCGATCATCTTTTCATGATACTCCTCAGCGAGGTCCTTCATATCGTCCGGAATCGGCTCGACTCTCATGTCCTTACCAAGGTCATCATAGTACACGTCGGCTTCCATTGTCATAAGGTCGACGATACCTCTGAAGGTCATCTCCTTACCGATAGGCAGCTGGATCGGTACTGCGTTAGCGTGGAGTCTGTCTTTCATCATCTTGACAACGCGGTAGAAATCCGCTCCCGTGATGTCCATCTTGTTGACATACGCCATACGCGGAACGCCGTATTTGTCAGCCTGACGCCATACAGTCTCGGACTGGGGCTCAACGCCTCCCTTTGCGCAGAGAACGGTTACGGCACCGTCGAGTACGCGGAGCGAACGTTCAACTTCTACAGTAAAGTCAACGTGACCGGGGGTATCGATGATGTTTATTCTGTGTGTATTCTCTCTAACCGCTGCGGGATTGTCGTGGTACTTGGAGTGCGCCCAGAAGCATGTGGTAGCGGCAGAAGTAATGGTTATACCTCTCTCCTGCTCCTGAACCATCCAGTCCATGGTAGCGGAACCGTCGTGTGTCTCACCTATCTTGTGAGTCTTACCCGTGTAGAAAAGAATTCTTTCGGTAGTAGTTGTTTTACCGGCATCGATGTGAGCCATGATACCGATATTTCTTGTTTTTTCAAGTGAATATTCTCTTGCCATTTATAGCTCTCCTTGATTACTAATTCACGGCACAGATCAATATCTGTAATGTGCAAACGCCTTGTTTGCTTCAGCCATACGGTGAGTTTCTTCCTTCTTCTTGAAAGCGCCACCCATGCTGTTCTTAGCATCGATAATCTCTGCTGCGAGACGCTCAGCCATTGTATGCTCACCGCGGTTTCTGGAATAAGCTACGAGCCAACGCAGACCAAGTGTCTGACGGCGCTCTGCTCTTACCTCCATAGGTACCTGATATGTGGAACCGCCTACACGGCGAGCCTTAACTTCCAATACAGGCATTACATTTTCAAGAGCTGCCTGGAACACATCAAGTGCGTTCTCGCCAACCTTTGCTTCGATAGCTGAAAATGCATCATAAACGATTTTTTGGGCTACGCCCTTTTTGCCGTCGTACATTACGTTATTGATAAGCTTTGTTACGAGCTTGGAATTGTACAAAGGATCCGGCAAAACATCTCTTTTGGATATACGACCTCTTCTCGGCACTGTACTTCCCTCCTTCATTAATATTATGAAATCATAGGTACTCAAAAGCATTCTTCTGTAAGCACACGGAGGTCCGCCATAAACATTAAATTCATAGGAATTACATTCATAGGAAACGCGCCATGCGACTTAATTTGCTTTATACCCTGTTGTAAAAACCGAATTACTTCTTCTTCGGTCTCTTTGCACCGTACTTGGAACGGCTCTGGTTACGGTTTGCAACGCCCTGTGCATCAAGCGTACCGCGGATAATGTGGTAACGCACACCGGGGAGGTCACGAACTCTTCCGCCTCTGATAAGAACTACCGAGTGCTCCTGAAGGTTGTGTCCGATACCGGGAATGTAGGTGGTTGCGTCCATGCCATTGGTAAGTCTTACTCTTGCGATCTTACGGAGCGCGGAGTTAGGCTTCTTGGGGCTGGTGGTGGATACCTTTGTGCAAACGCCTCTCTTCTGGGGAGATGCCTGGTCTGTAGGAACATTGTTAAGCGAGTTAAAGCCCTTCTGAAGAACGGGAGCCTTAGACTTATAAACTTTATCCTGACGACCCTGTTTTACAAGCTGGTTAAATGTTGGCATTCTACCTGTTTCCTCCTTCTTTAAGAATTTAATGTTTACGTTAACCGTTCTACTTTCTTTCAAACGATTACAGTCTATTATATCATTTTATTTTTTGTTTGTCAAGCCGCATACCGAGAACCCAAAATTTTCTACTTTTTGCACAATTAAATTTATATTTTCACAACTATTTTGAGCAACTTTAAGCAATTTGACCAATTTATAATATATTTTTCGACAAATACCCAACATCCGATTTTGCTGTATGAAAGCGGCCTTGATAGTTTTGCATTCAAAAGAGCCGATTCTCGAAAGAGCCGATAAAAAAGCGCTCCGGCAGAAAAACCGTCGGAAGACGTTGCATCCGACGGTTTTATTATGGTTTGTAAACTTACGCTTTAAGTCTTGCCTCAAGTGCTGCAAGCTCGTCGTACATAGCCTCGGGAACTCTGTCGCCGACCTGTGCGTAGAACTCCCTGATATTTTCGATATCTGCAAGCCAAGACTCCTTATCAACGGTAAGAAGCTCGCGGATAGTATCAACAGTTATACCGTCAAGACCCTCAATGTTGATATCCTCAGCATGAGGAACGTAACCGATGGGAGTGATGTCAGCTCCAACCTTGCCTTCACAACGAGCGAGGATCCACATAAGAACTCTCATATTATCGCCGAAACCGGGCCAAATGAAGTTGCCCTCGTCATCGGTTCTGAACCAGTTAACGTGGAAGATCTTAGGCGCATGAGGAATGAGAGTACCCATCTTGAGCCAGTGTGCCCAGTAGTCGCCCATATCGTATCCTACGAAAGGTCTCATAGCCATAGGATCGCGGCGAACTACGCCGACAGCGCCCGATGCGGCAGCGGTCGTCTCGGAAGCCATAATAGATCCGACAAAAGCACCGTTCTGCCAGCTTGTGGACTGGTAAACCAGCGGAGCGGTCTTTGCACGGCGTCCGCCGAATACGATGGCGGATACCGGAACGCCCTTGGGGTTGTTGAATTCTGAAGAGAGGCAGGGGCAGTTTGCAGCGAGAGCTGTGAAACGGCTGTTGGGATGAGCGCCGCAGGTGGACTTATCCTTCTTGTCGTACTTCGTGTAATCCCAAACGTTACCCTTCCAGTCGATAGCGTTCTTGGGAGGATTATTGTCGAGTCCCTCCCACCAAACGGTGTTGTTGTCAAGGTTATGAACTACGTTTGTGAAGATCGTATCCTTCATAGTTGTGTGGAGAGCGTTGGGGTTGGAATTCTCGTTGGTACCGGGAGCAACACCGAAGAATCCGTTTTCGGGGTTAACAGCCCAAAGTCTTCCGTCCTCGCCGACGCGGAGCCATGCGATATCGTCGCCTACGCACCATACCTTATATCCGCTCTTTCTGTAGAGTTCGGGCGGAATGAGCATTGCAAGGTTTGTCTTACCGCAAGCAGAGGGGAATGCAGCACAGATATACTTTGTCTCTCCGTCGGGATATTCAACTCCGAGGATGAGCATATGCTCTGCCATCCAACCTTCCTTACGTCCGAGGTAGGATGCGATGCGAAGAGCGAAGCACTTCTTGCCGAGAAGAACGTTTCCGCCGTAGCCGGAGTTGACCGACCAGATGGTGTTGTCCTCGGGGAAGT